>NZ_MAYF01000136.1 GCF_001684955.1 Chryseobacterium contaminans
GGCAAAAACAATGAACAGTGTGGAAGCCTCTTTTATGATAGGAATATTTGTTGTCAATACAGGTTTTGGATGGCTTATCTCCAGCCAGTATTCTGAATTCTGGAGATTTGGGTTTCTGATGATTGCTTTATTATCTGTAATTACTATATTTCTTCTTTCAAAAATAGAGATAACAGAGTCTAAGCCATCAGGAAACAATAATATATTCTCAGAATTATCAGGGTTTACAACTCCTGTGGTTACCTTATTCCTTGCCGTGATCTTCTTTATTGTTTTTGTAGAACAGGGATTTAATTCATGGTTACCTTCTTTTTATAAGAATCATCTGAAAGTCAATTCCTTCTTTGCCCTGCAGGCCACTTCATTCCTCTCTCTCTTTTCGTATGCAGGAAGAATTGTTACCGCCAATATTATCCGTAGGTTTTCATTATCAAAATATTATGTCACCTGCATATCTCTTATTATTGCTTTACTGATCATCATTTTAGGGATTCAGTATTTTGATTCTGAGGATTCGAGGCTTATTCTTTTTTTATTTCCGGTGATAGGCTTATTTCTCTCACCACTCTACCCTGTTGTCAATTCAAAAATGATCACTTTGATTGATAAAGAAAAAGTGAATCTGTTTACCTCACTTATTGTTATTTTTTCTTCCTTGGGTAGCTCCGTGAGTTCCATCATTATGGCTATACTCTTCGGGAAGCAGCTTTTGAATTTTTATCCGCTTTATATTTTATGCACTGTAATTCTTCTTTTTGTGATTAGTTTAATGTATTTTAACGTCTCAAAAAGAAAATATAGAAAATAGTTTTATTTTTACATCCATGAAAATCAAAGACACAAAAAACAAAGAAACACTTCAGGAACTAATCGATACAAAGGATTTCGTTTCTCATATTTCTGTAGACTGTACGATATTCGGCTTTCATAATAATATTCTGAAAGTTCTGTTACTAAAGTATCATGATCTTGATCTGTGGTCACTTCCGGGTGGTTTTGTTTTTAATGATGAAGACCTTAGGGAAGCTGCAGAACGGGTTTTGTATGAACGAACGCATCTTAAAGATCTGTTTTTAAAACAATTCCATACATTCGGAAGAATTGATCGTACAGAAAATAATGTTCACCAGATCCTGCTTAGAAATAAAGGGATTGAAGTCCCCGAAGACCATTGGATTTTCCAAAGGTTTATTACGGTAGGATACTGCAGCCTTATTGATTTTTCATTGACGAATACATTTCCGGATGCTTTTAATGAAAGCTGTGAATGGTTTGAAGTGAATAATCTTCCCAAAATGGCATTCGACCACGACAGAATTATAGAAACCGGGCTGGAATACCTGAGAATGAATATCAATACCGAAGTTGCAGCCAGTAATCTTCTTCCTGAAAAATTTACGATGAAAGACCTTCAGGCTCTTTATGAAACCATTTTAGGACAGAAGTTCAGAAGAAATAATTTCCAGCGAAAAATTTTAAGTCTGAATATCCTGGACAGGTTGGAAAAACTATACGATGGTTCTGCCAATAAAGCTCCGTACCTGTATAAATTCAAGACCAAAGTGCATAATGCCACTAATCAGTATCCTATCTCTAATGATGAGGAGGTTTAAAATATGGATTTTATCCCTAAAACAGGAAAATTCCATATTATCTGTTTGAAAATCAGCATTTAGATAAGTTTTCAAAAAAATTTCTCAAACACCACGAAAAATGTTATTTTTAACAAAATCAAAAAATCATGTCATATTATCCTCTTACAAGCATCCCTGATTATTATGGAATAGATGCTTTACTTACTGAAGAACACAAACTGATCCGCCAATCTATCAGAGACTGGGTTGAAAGTTTTGTAATGCCGCAGATTGACCAGGCAGCCCAAAATCATACTGACCTTCCTGGCCTTATGAGAGAACTAGGGAAAATCGGGGCATTAGGTCCGTATATCCCGGTTGAGTATGGAGGTTCCGGCTTAGACCAGATTTCTTATGGTCTTATCATGCAGGAGTTGGAAAGAGGAGATTCTGCAGTGCGTTCTGCTGCTTCAGTACAAAGCTCTTTGGTAATGTTTCCTATTAATGAGTTCGGTTCTGAGGAGCAGAAAAAGAAATATCTTCCCAAACTGGCAGCAGGAGAAATGATCGGTTCTTTTGGATTAACGGAGCCTAACCATGGTTCTGATCCTGGTTCTATGGAAACGTATTTTAAGGATATGGGAGACCACTATCTTTTGAATGGTGCTAAAATGTGGATCACTAACTCTCCACTTTGCGATATTGCCGTAGTATGGGCAAAAAATGAGGAAGGAAAAGTACAGGGATTAATCGTTGAAAGAGGAATGGAAGGATTCACTACTCCGGAAACACATAATAAATGGAGCTTAAGAGCGTCTAAAACGGGAGAATTGGTATTTAACGATGTAAAAGTCCCGAAAGAAAACCTACTTCCGGGCGTTACAGGATTAAAAGGACCTTTATCTTGCCTGAACTCTGCCAGATATGGAATTTCATGGGGAGTAATAGGAGCAGCTATTGACTGCTACTGTACAGCAGTTCAGTATTCTAAAGAAAGAAGACAGTTTGGTAAACCAATCGGTTCTTATCAGCTTCAACAGAAAAAATTAGCTGAATTCTTAACAGAGATTACAAAAGCTCAGTTATTATGCCTTCAGCTAGGAAATCTTAAAAATGCTCATAAAGCCACTCCTGCACAAATCTCAATGGCAAAACGTAATAATGTAAAAATGGCTATTGATATTGCAAGAGAATCAAGACAGATCCTTGGAGGTATGGGTATCATGGGTGAATTCCCGATGATGAGACATGCTGCCAATCTGGAGTCTGTGATTACTTATGAAGGAACTCATGACGTTCATTTGTTAATCACCGGTTTAGATATTACAGGTATCAACGCTTTCTAAGAAAAGGAAAATATAAAATTGAGAGTCTGGTCTTTGGATCAGACTCTTTTATTTTACTCACATTTCAGAGAATTTAATATTCAATGAATAACTATTAATGTCCTAATATTTTTGTGAAATTAATAAAAATACTACATTGACAGTAGTAAAAATTCACGATATGAAGAAAATCATAACTTTTTTGATAGGACTCACTGCGCCATTTTACTTCGCTCAACAGGCAGGTGATGTAGTAAGTTCCGAACTGAAACTGGATTTAACACCGCAGGGCGTTGTTAATTTCATTGCTAATAATCTCGGTGAGCAAAACGCTCCTGATTTTGTGAGCTACCTGAATGGTTTCAATGTAGGTTTAAAAGGATATAAAATAACCTATTATACCAAAAATGAAAACAACATTCTTGTAAAAGCAACCGGACTGTTGATGTATCCAAATGTTAACATGAAACTTTCCACAGTAGTTTCAGATCATGGCACTACCGACAGCAGGCATAATGTTCCTTCTAATTTTAAAGGAACCCTGACAGCCGGATTTGTTGTGGAACTTTCCTATGTACTTAATGGTTATATTTTAATGGCTCCTGACTATGTTGGGATGGGAGACGGAGATGGTGTACATCCTTATGTAGATTATGCTACTGAAGCAGGAGCCACCATTGATTTCGTTACAGCAGCTAACAAAGTATTAACACAATTAGGGATAAAACGCTATGATGAATACTTCCTGGCAGGTTATTCTCAGGGAGCTCATGCAGCCATGTCCACCTTAAAAAGATTAAATGTCTCAAACCCTGGAAATCTAAAGTTTAAGTATGCCTATATGGGCGATGGTCCTTACGATATGTCAGAAACCACTTTAAAAAAAGGCGTTTTGGAAAAGGATATTTACCCGTTCAGTTCATTCCTTGCCAATGTTCTTCACAGTTGCAACAATACAGGATATAAAACCTATACCAATGATATTTCAGAAGTCATTTCTGCAGAATATCTTGATAAATATAACTATCATGTTGTTCAGGACAATGGAGGTTTACTCTGGGGGCCATTTCTATGGCGAAAACTGTTTACAACCAATTTTATCAATGAGGTCACTAATAACCCCAATCATAAATTCAGACAATGCCTGAAGCCTAAAGACGTATATGACTGGTATAATAAAACCCCTATGACTTTGGGCCATTCTACCGTTGATCTTGCCATTCCGCCCGAAAATACTTCCAAAACCATTGATGTACAAAGAGGGTATTACGCCTGGTGGGATCTGAATAAATACAAACTAGACTCCTTCTACTGGGGACCTCTGGGCCATGTGGGAGGTATTGTTCCATTTGTTTTGTCTTCCAATGCTAAGTTCAATACTTTAAGAAGTGGTGGGCTTTTCAATCAGTGGGCGGCTGTAGGATCTATTTTTGGAAAACAGTCAACAGAAACTTTATCAGAAACACTTCCCCTATTTTCTTCTCAGATCAAACCTGATCTTGGGAATATGCAGTTGATTGAAATCAGTGATTTCAATAAGGAGAAAGTAAGCCGAAAATCTGCTGACGATCGTACTCTATCTGCTTTAAAAGATGGTGTGTATCTTTTAAAAGTATCGGAAAACAGTCAGGAAAAAATGCTTCCTTATATTAAGAATACACCTAAACAAGTGGCTGAAAATGAAATCATACAATCAGACAACAATGATGTTTTAAAATTAAAAATTGATGAGAATGAACTTTCAGCAGTTCATATTTTTGATGAAAATAAAAATCTGATTAAAACCGTTTCCAAAGACCAATATCAAGAAAGTGGTGGAATCAGTCTTAAGGATCTGGATGCTCAGAAATATACATTTGAAGTGGCTACATCATATTATAATTTGCAGTTCAATAAGAACCTTGGAAGCAACAGACCGGAAAACAGTACAGATATCTTTGCTTACAACAAACAGATCAGAGCCAGATCGAATAACGATATTAAAACTATAAGTATATACAGCATTTCCGGTGCTCTAATTCATCAGCAGGAAATAAATTCCAAGCAATTTGAATCAAGAAATATGGAACCCGGAGTCTATATAGTACAAATGACTCTTTCCAACGGGAAAATAATTAATAAAAAAA
>NZ_MAYF01000137.1 GCF_001684955.1 Chryseobacterium contaminans
AATATATTTCTAAATTTCAATAATTTTGATTTACATTCTATCAATGAGTATTTATAACACCTTTAAATCAAGATTTTAAAACTCAACTTCAGAAAATATAAAGAAGAAAAAAGATTTTCTTAAGCAGGCTATTTTACAGATGAAATCTGTTTTCAAGCTCCGTTTTTTTATTTTTACAGGTATGGATCAGGATTTTTTCTGTCTTTTTGCCGGAATGATTTTACTTTCATCCTCTGTTGAGAACCCTCTGTAACAATTTCTAAAAAACCATCAACTAATACCATATATAAGGCATACACCAACAAAATATAAATATCAAATACCATCACAATGAAAAAAATACTTTTCGCAGCTGCATTAGCTTTATCTTTACTTTCCTGTAGAGAAAACAAACCGATTATAGAAAATGCTGTAGATAATACAGACTCCAAAATTTCATCATCAAGATATATTAAAGGACAAAATATGCTTGATGCAATTTATTATGAACAAATTAAAAATGATGAAAGTTTAAAAAAATTAGATGAAAAAATTGTCATATTACAGGAAGATAGCCGAAAAGTAAAAAATCTGTACCAAGATATACTTCGGAAAAATGATGAGTATTACTCAGATGCCGAATATGCAGCCAATAGCATTAATGATTCTGCTCTAAAAAAGAATATCAGTAATCTGGTAAAAGAAAGTTCAGATCAATACAATGTAAACACACAAAAGCTAAAAGAACTATCTTTAAAAATAACTAAAAATAGCCAAAATATTTATGGTTACTATATGGCTTTTAAAATCAGAAAAACACTGCCTGAAATTGAAAAGTACCAGAAGGCTCATCCTTTAAAAACAGATAGTTTGGAACAGTTTATCAATAAACAGAATCAATTACTGGAAGAATTAAAGAAATTAAAATAACGTCACCTCATGAATTATACTACACATTGGCTTAAAGATAAATCGCGTGTTAAAGAACTGGTAGATTTTTTTATCACTCATAAAACAGATTCTTACATTTCCCACGGCGAAATGATGTCTGGTAGAGCTATAGATACCCATCACTGGAATCCGGACCTTGATGTTATTCTAACGGAACAACTCCTTACAGATTTTAATTCAGACGGAAGTTCTAAATTAAATATTCTTATCGCGGAAAATGAGAGTTCAGAAATCGTAGGTATGTTAGTTTTCAATATTATTAACAGTCCTTTTAAAAAGTATGCGATACTGGAGGATATGCTTCTGGATCAGTCTGTAAGAGGACAATCTCTGGGAAGTAAACTGCTAGAAAAAGCCATCGAGGAATCTAAAAACTGGAATATCAGTTTTATTTTGCTGGAAAGCGGCGTGAATAATCACGGAGCGCATCAGTTTTTCAACAGATATGGTTTCAAAAAGGTATCGGAAAGCTATATTTTGGCATTATAATCTTTTTGTTTCACTTTACAGAAATATATTACGGAATTTTATGATAGGATTAATTCCTGAAAACATTAATCAAAAAATAGCCGGAACTAATTTCCGGCTATAACAGGTTTCATTATAAAAAATGGCTCGTCTGTCTACAAAACCTTTTTTACAGATCCGCAGTTAAGCATTTTTGTTCCTTCATAAGGGTTGACAATTTCTTTTGTCTCACTAATCCAGGTTCCTCCTCTCCCATTATTATACATAGGGCAAAAATCCTGATATAATTTTAAACCGCCGGTTCCTACTTCTTCAATCAGATCTGTAATATCATTGCTCAAAGAAAGTAAATATTCTCTCTGTTGTCCTATATCACCAGAATTTTCACCAATATGCTCTGCGTTTTCTGAAGCGCTTTCCAAAATATCCCGTAATTCAGAATTGTCTTTTGCATTGGTCTTTACAATATCTATCTTCTTTAATATAGAAAGCAAGCTTTTAGCAGCATCGGAAGCTTTTTGAGCATCATCCTGAGCCAAAGCATTTTTTAAAGGAAGATATCCTTTGATTACTTGCTGTATTGGAAAAGCTGCAAGCTCAACAGTTTCTTTTTTGTTTTCTTCCGAACTTTCCTTTACTTCTGGACTTTGATTTGAAGCAACAACAGAGTCGGTTTTCTCTATGGTTGTAACTTCCGGTTCTGCTGCTTTATTTTCAAATGCTTTATTTTCAGGTTTAGTACATGAATATAATGTAGCTCCCATTAACAATACGGTTATTATATTTTTCATTGTTTCTTTAATAAATAGGGTTAAAAAAATTAATAGGTTAAGGTAACACCTGCTCCCCAGCCCATTTCATTATCATAATTTCCGGAAAGAGATAACCATTTCTGAACGATATATCTGATTCCTGTTGAAAATTCGCCATCGGAATTGACGCTGAAATTTCCTCTCAGCCTTCTGGAAAGTGGGATATCTTCTCTGCTCAGCTCCAATAATACTTTCCCGTTCTGGTCTACGCTGGCATCAGCTGTAATCAACATGGGTAGTACATATTGCATCCCGACAATGAAAGAATATCTGCTTTTTGAAGCTTTCTGCTGTCCAAACCAGGTTTTCTTGCCATGGAAATCCATTCCCATGTCTTCTGCCATTTCTCTTTCCATGATCTCATGGTTTTTCTGAACTCTGAATCCCGCATACGGTAATGCCCACTGGAATTTCCCTAAGAATCTTCCCACTTTTGCACTTCCTTCAAAATGATCGAAGTTCCAGTTGGTGTGAAATTCATTAAGATTCGCCCATCTCGGACCAAACATCGTCATGGTTTCTGCGTGGATTTTATTGCTTGCTACGTCCAGCATAGCCATAGAACTTACCATTTTATTGTCTTTCAGAAAGTTTTTCCATGCTAATTTTCTGTTTGGAAGCTGTGGATTGGGTTTTGAATTTTCATAACTGAAGATTCTGCCCATCCCGGCCATCATGTGATACAGGATGTGACAGTGGAAAAACCAGTCTCCATCCTGATTGGCTGCAAATTCAATCGTAACGGTTTCCATCGGCATGATATCTACCACGTTTTTCAAGGGTGAATATTCTCCTTTTGAATTAATCAGTCTGAAATCATGTCCGTGAAGGTGCATCGGGTGGCGCATCATGGAGTTATTATACAGTTTGATTCTTAAAATCTCTCCTTTTTTAATCAGAATTTTATCTGTTTCTGTCACCGTTTTGTTGTCTAATGTCCACAGATAATGGTTCATATTTCCTTCCAGCGTAAATTTCATGTTACGAACACTGTCTGTTGGAAGTATTGTTTTTTCGGGAGACTTTAAAATATTATAAGACAATCTCTTAATTGTTTTTTCTTCCTTCATATCCATTCCATCATGTTGAGAATGGTCATCGCTCTTTTTATCCTCTTTCGTCTTTACGCCCATCATTTCGTTGATGTGTTTTGCCGTCATTTTTCTTTGACTTTCTGGAATTTCAGGGTACATTACTTCATTCATATCCATCATCTGATTTCCCATCGTCATGGTCATTGGCTTCATATTTCCGCTCATTTCCATCATTCCGTTCATCATTTTCATTCCTTCAAAAAGCATCAGTCTTGGTAAATTAGGAGCTTCAACTTTATCACCGGAACCCAGCCAAAGGGAAGCATGTCCTATCCTGTCTTCTGAAGTGGCACGGAATTCAAAGCTTTTATTCTCTGGAATGGTGACTTCAATATCATAGGTTTCCGAAACTCCGACAATCAACCGGTCTACTTCTACAGGGACTACATCATTTCCGTCATTTCCTACTACTTTTATCTTTCCGCCGCCATAATTCAGCCAGAAATAAGTGGATGAACCGCCGTTAGCAACTCTTAATCTCACTTTATCTCCTGCTTTCAGGTTAGCATAATCAGAACTTGGCACTCCATTAATTAAAAATTTATCGTAATACACATCACTCACGTCCATAGCTTCCATTCTTTTCCATTCGTTCAGGGCCTTTGTCCCTAAATTTCCTGATTTGATCGCCTCCCAGTAACTCTGAACTGCATTTTTTTTCACAGCATACCAGTCTGTATTGGCCATGTGCAATCTTCGGGCAATCTGCATAGGATCATCATCACTCCAATCCCCCAATAATACAGGAATTTCAGCATTATATTCAGTTTTAGGCTCTCCTTCTCTCTTTTTAAAGACTAAAATCCCGTTCATTCCTATCTGTTCCTGTAATGCTTCGTGAGAATGATACCAATAAGTTCCGTTTTGAGAGATTTTAAACTTATACAAATGAGTTTCCCCTGGTTTTACAGGTTTTGTTGTAAGATAGGGAACTCCATCATGTTCATTGGGAAGAATTACTCCATGCCAGTGAAGTCCTGTATTCTCTTTCAGCATATTGTGCAGATAAATTTCAGCAGTATCTCCTTCTGTAAAATACAGCGTTGGGGCCTGAAGTTTACCGTTGATTGCAATTGCTCTTCTGTTTTTTCCTGTAAAATTGACAATAGTATCTTTTACATACAGGTCATAACGAACTGTTTTTCCTCCGAAAGTAAGTTTTCCGTTTTCAGAATTTCTTTTTAATACAGATTTCTCTCCTTTTGGACTTTCAACAGCGGTATGTTTGTGATCCTCTTTTTCTACCAGTTCCATTCCACATTTAGGACACTTTCCCGGCTTATCTGAAATTACTTCAGGATGCATAGGACAAGTATAAGTGATTTGAGCTTCAGATATGGGTTTTGATGGAGATGAAATTGAAGGTTGAGCCGGCTCTGCTTTCCTTACCGGATTTGTTTTTTTAGGTACTTCAACCTTGGTTTTATTTACTTTTGTTTCTACAGGTTTTGTTTTTGTTTCTACTTTCGGTACAGGCTTTAGTGCTGGCTTTGCCATAACCTTAGGTTGTACAGCAACCGTTTTCTTTACCAATGTCATGTTACACTTAGGGCAGTCTCCAGGTTTTGAAGAAACTACTTCAGGGTGCATAGGACAGGTATAATAGGTTTTCGTGGTTTGTGCG
>NZ_MAYF01000138.1 GCF_001684955.1 Chryseobacterium contaminans
TTCAAACCTCAAAAAAGGAAGATACTATTTCTGCGCCGGCAGGATATCATCCAAAAGAGGAAAGCTGTAAGAAAGGGATGAAGGGATTTACCAAAAGATATTCCGTGTTGCTTTCTAATCTTTTTATTATAATCATTTAACATCTGTATCAGTTTCTGACCGGTATTCGAAAATTACATATTGATAGTCAATGAATTAAACGGGAGGCTGAAATTGTATTCCCAGAAAAAAAAACTGTAACGAATGAAAATTAATTAAAAAACACAGGTATTATGGTCATCATAGGAGATACACGCCCGCTTGCCAGTAAGAATTATACGTATACCATAAGCGGGGCTACAGGAAAGCCAAAAGTAAAACAATGGCAGGTAGAGTATGCAGGTAAAGTACTTGCTTCCAATACCAACGGGGTTTTTAATTTTAATCCTTCTATGGCTGGGAAAACTGTAAAACTGACTGCGGTGGTAGATATGCATGGTAAAGACATGAATTATTTCATCAACCTGCAGATTCTCGCAGCAATGCCAATTATAGAAGAGCTGTATTGGTTGGATATCAATAATGAAAGAATCGGAAAACGTATTGTAGGCTATTTGGATACCGTAAAACTGGTTATCAAAACAAAAAATATCCCTGCCAATGATAAAATAAAAGTAACCATTTATGAGGATGAGTATGTCGATGGACATGATGAAGATTCCTCAAGAAACATGGGAACCTATGAACCTTATGTAGATAAGAAAGGGTATGCCTACATAACCTTCGATAATATAAAAGTTTACCAGAAAAAGCTCAACAGTATGGATTATGTGGACGAAAGCGTTCACGAGTTTTATGCTAAAGTAGTTTACAGTAATAAAATCAACCAGGTAAAAGATACAATACAGCTTCAGGTAAAGAATGAACTCCGTAAACTGGTGCCGCCGCATGTAGGAAGTAATCCTGTTGTGGTGGGAAAAACGGATTCTGTAAAGAAGGAGAACAAAACAGGTTTGGAATTTACTTTCGGAGTTTTTATTGATGGAACTCTGAATAATATGTATAATACGGAGTTGAAACAAAAGTTTGGAAAAGAGCCACCAAAAAATACTACTGGTTTATTGATGAACAAAGAAGATGCCGAAAAAATTTATGATAAAAAAGGAGATAAAAAATATAAAGAAAGTAGCTATGAAAACGATTTATCCAATCCTGCTATATTATTTAAAAACTATACAATAGATAATGTAAAGACTTTTAGAATATATACAGAAGGGATAGGAACAAACTCAGCACCAAAGGGGCAAGGTGATCATTTAGGGGTTGATGATTATAAAAAAGATGATGCGATGGAAGGGCCAGCTTTTGGAATGGGAAGTGCAGGTATTAAAGATAGAGTACGCAAAAGTATTGAGGATGTAATGAAAAGGATTAAGCAAATGTCCACCGGACAGATGAATGTTTATATAAAAACAATTACATTTGATGTATTTGGATTTAGTAGAGGAGCTGCAGCTGCAAGACATTTTGTACATGTAGTAAAATATCCTGCATATAAAGCTGAAACAACTTATACAACGAATGAGTTTGGAGAAATGAAAAATGTTAGAGCATGGGATGCATTTGGATATCAATTACCTCAATCTTATGGCAACCAGATGATGCCTGGGTACGGTTATTTAGGACAATTGTTAAAAGAAGCTAAGTTACTTGATGACCAAACTATTATTAATGTTCGTTTTGTTGGTATTTATGATACAGTTCCTCATCACGGATTGAGGCAAAAAAATGATATTAAAGATTTAGGATTAAATGATGTTAATAAAGCCAATTATGTAGTTCATATGGTGGCTGCAGATGAACATCGTTATAACTTTGATCTTGTTGATATTTCTTCGGTAGCCAAAGTTTCTCCAGATAGTGGAAAGAAAGGAGGTATTGAACTGACTTATCCGGGGGTGCATTGTGATGTGGGAGGCGCATATGTTGAGGGAGATGGTAATACTCCATATAGAATAGATGTTGGAAGAATTAAAGGACCTCTTGAAGATTTACAAAAAGAAATTGTGGCTAAAGGATGGTTTAAGAATGATGAGATGTCAATACATTTTTATACATCTGGCTTAATGTTGAGCTTAGCAAGAAGTTTTTATAGATTGCAAGGTTCTAAAAAGTATGTGAGTAATCAATACAGTTATATCCCACTGCATATTATGGCTGAGTTTTGTAAAAAAAAGGACGTTCCTATTGATGATATTGCTTTACAAAAATTTAAAAGGTTTACTGATAATCCTGTTCCTGATAACGTTAATTTTTTAGAGAAAATAAAAAAAATATACTGGAAATATAGTTTTGAAGGAGGAACACCATTAAAATTTGTAGAACCCAAGGTTTATACAGAGCCACCTATTGTGTTCGCTGCCGGAAGCCCACAAGCTACTCAATATAAGTTGGAATGGGAAAAAAGACAAAAAGAAGGACAAGTAAAATTAGACGCAGAAGTAGAAAAAGATAATTTTGATATTAAAAAACTAAGATATCATTATCTTCACTGGAATTCCTCTTATGGTTCTTCGGAAGAAAGTTGGGGATCTTTCCTTTCAGATAAGAATAAGCCTAATATGGTCAACGGAAAAAGAAAAAGAGATGTACATTAATATAAAATTAATCTGGGCATTCATATCAATTGTGATAATATCTGGATGCGTAAAAAAAGAGCAAAAACAAAATGATAAAAAAGATATGAAGGAAGCAGCATTCTCTTATATGGTTACCGTCTCAGCGCCCAAGGAATATCCCATAGAAGTACACGAAGGCTGGCTATCTAATAAAGATAAAAAGTTAATTTGTGGAATGCCTAAAGCCGGCCACACAACAGGGAGCTGGGAATATGATGGTGTTGAAGCTGGGCAAGGAGGAAATGAAATTCCTATTCATCTAAATCTTACCTACGTGGCGTATGCGGAGAAAAAATTTTATACCGTAGATGCAGATTTGCCATCGGATAAGATTTTGGAAGAGTTCCGAAAAGGTTTCTCATTGGTGGAGGCTCCTAACGGTCAGAATATTTATACGGATGTTAAACAGGGTACTTATGATACCTTTACAGTAGGGGCTGCTCCTGGTGGTGTAATCGTTGTATGGTTGTCAGCAGGGCATCATAGAGTAGAAATATGTAGGCTACAGGCTAAAGAAGTTTTTGTGGATAAAAATGATTTTATGGGTTTTGTGGATAAAAAGGAAAGCCAACAACAGTTCTATGATGACCTTTACAAGATAATGATTAAAGATAGTGTTAGAACTGAAATTGATAAAAACGGTATTCCATTTGGTTTATGGGACCAATATCGTACTAAATACAAATATCGCTTTACTTTAAAACCTTATGATGAAAAAGATAAAATAGTTTTTGAATCTATACGCTATTATAATGGAGAAGCAACAATATATTATCCCCAAGATCTTGCCAAAATCGAGTATATGACGGCAGCCATTCCTTATAATGCAAGTATTTCCTTTACAAAATACAATACAGAAATCTTTTTTGATGATAAAGAACTGATGAAGTTATTTGAAAGCTTTAAACAAAAGTATCCTGATAAACCTGTAGATATTGTTTTGGTACCTGCATTTATGTATAATGAAATTACTTTATATATAGAATGTAGTGGTGAAAAAATTAAATTGGAAAAAGCAAAAGTAGCTAAGATCTGGGGTGGTTAAGATCAATGATATAATGTTGATTATCAGTATGATATTCTTTTTGTCTTTATTACAGAATTGTAGTAAAGAAAATAAGAATATACAAGAAGAATTTTCTTATATGGTAACAATGTCAGCTCCCAAGGAATACCCTGTAGAAGTACATATAGGGGTATTGACTGATGATAAAAAAGAGTTGATTTGTGGAGTCCCTAAAGCTGGAGTTACTACAGGAAGCTGGCAGTATGATGGAGTTGAAGCAGGTCAGGGTGGTAGGAGAATTCCGTCTCATTTAGATCTGACTTATGTCAGCTATGCAGAGAAAAAATTCTGGCGGGTGAATGCTGATTTGCCTAAAGAAAAAATACTTCAATTGTTTAGAGAAGGTTTTATGGTGGAAGGAAATCCTGATAGTACTGGTGAAATTCCTTTGGAAGAGGGTACCTATGATGAAATTACTATAGGAGCAGCACCTGGGGGAGTGGTTGTTGCATGGCTATCAGGAAATCATCATAGGAAAGAAGTTTGTCGTTTAAAGGCTGAAGAAATATTTGTAGATAAAAATAAATTTAGACCTCATCCACAATATGATGAAACTCAAGAACAGTTTTTTGATAAAAAATATGCAATAAATATTTCTGATAGTACAAAAACAGCTATTGCAAAGAATGGGATTCCTTTTGGATTATGGGATAGATATAGAGAAAAATATAATTATCGTTTTGTACTGGCGCCTTATGATAGTAAAGATAAAATTACAGGATTATATCGTATTAATTATAACGGAGAATCTGAAATTTTAATGGATGCCAAATTAGTGGCAGCTTATAAGCCTGATAGTATTCCTTACGATGTTAATTTTGATTTTACCAAATATAATGCAGAAATTATTTTTAATGATGCTGAAATGCTGCAGGTTTTTGACAAATTGAGAAAATCATTTCCTGAGCAGCCTATAGATATTGTATTGGTTCCTGGTTTTATGTATAATGATTTTAAAGTGGTGGTACAATGTAAAGATAAAAAGATAGCTTTAGAAAAATTTAAAGTGAAAAGAGTCTGGGGTGGCTAGAATAAATATAAAAATCAGCAAAAAGTATATTTTCGATGAGGTTTATTGAGGGTGCTTAGGAAAGTCAAGCACATCAGTTCCTATTTTTCAATAAAGCTTTAAAAAGGTGAGTAAAACCATCACTGTAAAATAAAAACATCCATTCACCGGATGTTTTTTTATTGAT
>NZ_MAYF01000139.1 GCF_001684955.1 Chryseobacterium contaminans
TATCATTGAATCCATCAAAAACATAATAGATCACAAAAAGTCCGAGAATAATAATGAAGAATAGCTTTAAGAAACTCTCCAGCGCAATAGCAGAGATAATTCCCAGTCTCTTTTCTGAAGCATCTACATATCTTGTTCCATAATAAGAAGAAAATAGGGCAATTAAAATAACAACAAATGTAGCATTATCAGTCAGGATATCCTTGGACATAGGAGTTTCTGTCACCAAATGGAACGTTTCGGAGATTGCTTTAATCTGCAATCCGATATAAGGTACAATGGCCAGAAGACAAACAACTGTGATAATGGCGCCCATACTTCGGCTGTTTCCATATCGCAATGAGATAAAATCTGCAAGGCTGCTTATTTTATTCACCCTAGCGATTCTTACAATCCTGGTGTTGATATAAATCCATGCAGGAATAATCATAGCAGGGCCAATATAAATCGGCAGATAGTTTAATCCACTTGTAGCGGCTACACCAATACTTCCATAGTAAGTCCATGCAGTACAATACACAGCCAATGACAATGCGTAAATGTAAGGATTGTTGATCCAGAACTTGCTTCTTTTCTTCTCTGCCAGGTGGGCAACTAAGAACAGAAGAGCCAGATAAAACAAAACCACAAAAAATAAGGCAAAACTACTCATTGTACTTTTTTACAATTACAAAGGAAATGATGATGGAAATCATCCAGACAACAAACAGATAAATCAGGATCATAGGATAGCCGAAAACTTCCCGTTCACTATTGAAGAGAAGTGAAATAGGAATACTGAAAGCAAGCATCAGTCCGATGCTCAGGATAACCAATTTTTGTTCGTGTCTTTTTTTCATACATGATGATGGATAAAAGATAATTGATGAACATTAATCATTCATCAATTATCATTCATCTCTTATGATTAACTATATTTTTTCGTCAGAATATTCTCCTGTTAAAGCATAATAACCAAAAACAGCCATTCCGCCTGAGATAATCGGCATCAGCACAAAGAGAATGATGATTCCGAAAACCAGATCTTCCTGTTTTCCTGAGGTGATTTTAGGGATTCCCATTACAGTAATTCCAAAATATCCTACGACCGCTGCAATGGCGATCCAGAGTATGCCTAATATTTTTTTTAGTCCGTTCATTTTAGTAGTTTTAAAATTAATAAAAATTTGAGTGATTCAATGATTAATCATGAAGATTATTGTTCTTATTTTTAAGATAAATTAATCCGATAACCAGACAGACTACAGCTACTCCGATCGGATACCATAATCCCTCAAGATACCATGTGGTATGCCCCGCTTCTTTTCCGGTAGTTACCAGGTAAGTGGCTACGGCAGGAAGAAGTCCTCCAAAGACCCCATTTCCAATATGATAAGGTAAAGACATCGATGTGTAGCGGATTCTCACCGGGAACATTTCAACAAGGAATGCTGCGATAGGTCCATAAACCATGGTTACGAAAATAACCTGGATAAATACTAAGAATACTAAATACCATTTTGTACTGTCGCTTACTTTTACAGATTGTGAAACCTTTGGTTCTTCAGCTTTTCCGTCTTTCATAACTGGACCGCCTGGTGACCAGTGAACAATACTGTCTTTTTTAATTAAGGTTCCATCTGTGAAAAGAGTTTCTTTATGAAAAGTGACAAGGCTGTCTGTAGCAATATCATTGTGAATTTTAGCCGTTCTTTTTTCTGTAATTCCGTTGGATGCTACGGTCTTATTTTCAAGGCTGACACTTTTGAACATACTGTCATAAATAGGTCTGTAAGCTAAAATAGCAATCAGCATTCCTGTCATCATCACCGCTTTTCTTCCTATTTTATCAGATAGCCAGCCGAAGAATACAAAGAAAGGTGTTCCTAAAAATAAAGCAGTAGCCATTAAATAGTCTACCTGGGTAGAATCAATATTCATTACTTTCTGCATGAAGCTCATGGCGTAAAACTGTCCTGTGTACCAGATAACCCCTTGTCCCATTGCTGCTCCAAAAAGGGCTAGAAGAACAAATTTAAAATTGAATTTATTACCAAAACTTTCTTTTAAAGGGTTTTTAGAAGTTTTTCCTTCGCTTTTCGCCTTTGCAAAAAGAGGAGATTCCTTCATGTTTTTTCTGATGATATAAGAAACACCCACCATCAGAATTGAAATCCAGAAAGGAACTCTCCAGCCCCAGCCGTCAAATTCTTCAGGAGAAAGCGTAGTTTTAGTGATTAAAATAACAATTAGTGAGATGAAAAGCCCTGCTGTAGCCGTAGTTTGGATCCAGGAAGTCCAGTATCCTCTACGATGAGGTTGTGCATATTCCGCAACATAAGTGGCAGCACCTCCGTATTCTCCTCCTAGAGCAAGCCCTTGTAATAATCTTAGGATTAAAACCAAAACTGGAGCAAGGAATCCTATGGTTTCATAACTTGGGATACATCCGATAAGAAAGGTGGAAAATCCCATAATCAGTAAAGTAACCAGGAAAGTGTATTTTCTTCCGATAAGGTCTCCTAATCTTCCAAAGAATAGCGCGCCAAAAGGTCTTACCACAAATCCGGCTGCAAAAGTGGCCAGTGTAGATAAAAAGGCTGCTGTTGGATTATCTGCCGGGAAAAATTTAGTTGCTAAAACAATGGCTAAACTTCCGAAAATGTAGAAGTCATACCATTCTATAAGGGTTCCGAGGGATGAGGCTGTGATAACGCTCCAGATGGTGCGGTTTTTCTGCCTGTCGGTCATATTTTCGTAGCTTTCGTGATGATTGTCGCTCATATTGATTAGTTTTTGATGTTAATGGAAAATGGAATGAATGAGAAAATGTATTCACAACAGAACTTAACTCATTTTATATTTTTTTATTACCTTAATGTTTTGGAGGTTATAAATAGATCTGGAACTGTACAATAAATTCTCCTTTTGAAGAAGGTTTTTCGGTAGGATTGGTGTAAACAGGCCTTGTTGAATACTGGGTTGTGATTTTTGCATGATGTCCATCTATGAACCAGTTGGCTCCAATATCGAATTGGTTGGATGACTTATCAAAAGCCTCAAAGTTTTTGTGCGTATAGGCTGCAAAAGGTTGTATTCTGATTTTTGGCTTTTCTGCCTGACTTGGCAATAGTAATCCGGCCTGTGCGTAGATAATATTACCTGTTCCGATGGTGGGTTGTAGATTTCCCGGCCCTGCAATAGCTTTGTTGCCTGTGAAATTAGGATCTGAAGCTGCAATATTCATAGTTCCCAGATTTCTTACATAGTTGGGGCCGAAGTTGTAGTTATAATATCCGGCATATGCAGAAACGGCCATTTTGTTTTTGGCTTCACCCAAAGGAATATCTGCAAAAGCATCTACTGCGAAAAGAGTAATATCGTGCTTTTCTACATTTGAATTTACAGAAGTTCTGGTTCCGTCTGCCTGATGGTAAAATCCAGCTCCTACGTTGAAGACTTTTTTCGTTCCCAGGTAAGAGCCTACTTTGAAAGGTAAAGTGTTGGACTCCTCATCAAGGAATTGATATTCAACATATCCGGCTTTTGAAAAACTTGGATTTCCGTTATTGTCTACTGCTACAGCTTTTGATGGATCGGTTACGTTAGCAGGAGTAAGATCTGTAGCAAAAGGTTTGTTTAAGCTGAACCGATACTCAAGTTTTCCGTATTTACCTTTAGCGAACATCCCGATTTGTCTTCCAAACTGATCCGAATTATCAATTAATGGCCACGAGAATACCGGAGAATCTACGGTAAGGAAATTAAGAGTGGAGGCCATGGTCATACGGGAAAGTCCCATATAATAATGAAGTCCTGCCCCTAAAGATAAACTGAATTTTCCCGCTTCTCCAGGTAAAATAACTGCATATTCATTCCAGGCATCATGGAAAAACATCTGGGTTTTCTTTCCGTTTCCGTAACCGCCTGTTCCTGAAGTTCCTGACGCGCCACCATTAATGAAAGTCTGATTGTTGATTCCAAAATGAAGAAGGATCATATATCTTTTGGAGATCTGTGCATAGGTTAAAGCGCGTAATCGCCTGTTTCCCAGGTTCCATGTGTTGTCTGTTGGTTCATTTCCGACCATACTTCCGGGATTCAGTCCGCTGTTTCTCAGCCAAAGCTGATCCCATAAAATAAATCTGATGAATTTATCTCCCTCAGGATTAAGGTTAATTTTTAATCCACTGCCATAATCAGGGGAACCCTGCGAATACATAGAACTGCTGATTAGGGCTGCTCCAATGAATGTAAGTAATTTCTTCATAAATTATCAATTTTTGGCGTTGTTTTTTGTGAAAGCCAAATTGGAATTAATAATTTATTTAATAAAATTTAATATATATTAGTGGTAATAGTATAGGTATGATTTGTTGCGAGGTGCGGGTTTCGTGTTTCGTAATTCGGGTTTTTGAATTTGTTTTATTCGTAAAACATTGATAAATAATGTATTGCTGTTCTGTTTTGCACTTCGAATCTCGAACCCCGAACCTCGCATCTACTTCTTAAACCTTTCCCACTTAATCAGCATATACTTATCAGCAAACTGGGTAATGATGATCCCAGAATTTTTGATATTATCCTCCTGAGCTATATATTCTATTAATTCATTTTGTTTCAATATTTTATAAACAGGATGGAACTCAGAGTGAGGAGGTCTTGTGATGTTATACTTTTTGATCCATGAGCTGATGGTAACATGGGAAACTCCAATAATTCTTTCGATTTCACGGTAGCTTAAACCTTCAAGATAGAGCTGTAAAGCCTTGGTGACATAATAATCATCAATTTGTTTTCCCAGTTTTTTAACCGTAAAATAATAGTTGCAGTTTTTACAGTGAAACCTTTGTTTCTCATTGATAATTCCGCTTTTAACAACTTTATTACCCTTGCATTT
>NZ_MAYF01000140.1 GCF_001684955.1 Chryseobacterium contaminans
TGCTGGTGTAAATATGGATAGGTTCCAAAAATTATCAAGTTTAATTTACACTGAATTTTATAAATGCAAAGTTTTTATTTTTAGAAATATATTATTTTAAGCAAGCAAAGAAGTGAATCGATTGGTATCGATTCTGATGAAGCGAAAAACTTAACATGTATTTTAACCGCACACGTACATAGATTTTGAAACATTCATAAAAGCATCCAGTCTCATCTGTGAATCTGCACCATCTGTGGGAACTAAAAATAAACCTTTATTTTATGCATACCCAATCAGTATTATTCGATAATCAAACCATATTCTATAGCCAGTTTAATGGCTGAGCTAAGATTGGAGGTCTGGAATTTTTCAATGAGATTCTTTCTATGGCTTTCTACAGTGTGCGGGCTAATGAACAGTTTTTCTGCCATTTGATTGGTGGTTAATCCTTTTGCTGCTTCAGCCAGAATTTCTTTCTCTCTACGGGTTAATTTAGGTACCTGATTCAATCCGTCCGGGGATTTTTTCTCTAAAACGGATCGGGTCTGCGAGCACAAGAAGCGGTTTCCGGCGTATACGGTATTAATTCCTTCCAGGATTTCGGAAACGGAGGCATTTTTTTGAATGTATCCCAGCGCTCCTTCCGCTAAAGTACTGTTGATAACAGGCAACTCGTTGTGGACGCTCAGCATAATGATCTGAAGGTTTGCATATTTTTTCTTTAAAGGCTTTATGAGCTCAATGCTGTTGATGTCTGCTAAATTGATGTCTAATAATAAAATATCGACAGACTGTTTTTTTAATCCTGCATTCATTTCTGAAACGTTTTTGAAGCACTCTACAACGTCTATGCTTTCGCTATTTCCTAAAATATTTTTCAACCCTTCCAATAGAAGCGGATGATCATCTGTTATGGCTACTTTTATCATATTTAATGAGTAGGAATTTGAAGTTCTATACTGGTTCCGATATTCAATTGGGATGTGATATTCATCGTTCCTTTTAAAAACTGAACCCTTGATTCTATATTATGAAAACCTGCTGTTTTTCTAAAGTCTAAGCCGGCAAGGTCAAAACCTTTACCATCATCTTCTACTGTAAGATGTAACACATTGTCTTCTTCACTGATCTGAATGATGATTTCAGAGGCTTTAGCGTGCTTGATGGCATTGTTCACCAGTTCCTGAATGACCCTGTAGATAAGTAGCTGCTTTTCTTCTGATATGGAGTTACTGTAATTGATAAATTCTGTATGAATATTTAATGCACTGTTGGACATACGGGAAGCAAACTCCTGGATAGCTGCTACCAAACCGTATTTCATTAATAAATCGGGCATTAAATTATGGGCTACACGTCTCAGTTCTTCTACAGCGCCATCAATCTGGCTGATCGATTTTGAAATCCCTTCCTCTATATTTTCGGACTGGTGAGTATCTAAAATAGACAATTGAAGCTTGGTTCCTGAAAGCAATCCACCTAATCCATCATGAAGATCACGGGCTAAACGGCCACGCTCCTGCTCCTGCCCTTCCAGCAATGCGGTAAGTGTTGAAATTTTAGAGTTTTGTTTTTCTTTTTCCATAGCCAGGGCATGCAGTTCATCCCTTTGTTTAATGGATTTTACACGTTGTTTGTAAGCATACAGCAATAAGAAGATCAAAACGATGAAAATGAAAATAAAAACAATATAATAGGTATTAATCTTTTCCTTGAATGCCAATAGCTTCTTATAACTGTTGATGTCATTGTTCTTCTGCTGTGTTTCCAATTTGGCCAGACGAAGCTGTTGTTCTTTTTTCTCAGACTCAAGTTCTGAAAACTTCAGGCGCTCACGCTGATTCTCTTCCACCAGTTTTAAGTTGTTGTACACCTGTTCACGCTGGGCACGAAGGATATTGATCAGCTTAATCTGTTGTGCTTTTTTATCACTTTCCAGTTGCAGCTTTATGTATTTCTGTTCCTGTCTTTCTTTCTCAAACTGAGATTCCAATCTTTTGGTGATGTCTAACTTTTCCTGATCGTAAACACTTTTGTACTTATCTATATAGCTTTTATAGTAAGTAAGAGCTTCTTTGTAGTTGCCCTGCTCTTCACTGACTCTGGATAAAGACTCCAGAATAGATAGTTCAATATTATGATCTCTTACCGGGCTTTTCCCTATTTCCATAGAAGCTTTGAGAAAATAAGATTTTGCTAAATCATAGTTTTTATCCTGTATTGCCAGCTCTGCCAGTATCCCAAATGAAGACGCAATATGAATAGGATCACCGGTTTCCAGACTTGCTTTATTGGCTATTTGAGCGTACTGTCTGGCTTTATCCGGGTTAAATTCGGTATATAAGTTAGCTAAATTGATGGCTGCATAGGAAAGATTGCTCTTATTGAGCATAGACTCTTTATTTTTATTGAAAGTGGCAATAGCCTGCAGATAAAACTGTTCTGCTTTATTTCTAAACTGTATATCTGATGGATTTTGGGCATATTTCTGTTCATATATATATCCCATCCGCATATAGGCATCGAAGATCAGACCTGGATCATTTTGTTTGGATGCCAATAACAGAAACTGTTTACCATATTTTTCTTCCAGCTGATACTCATTCAGATTGGAGTAAATAGTGGATAGTTCTTTAGCTACATTCCCGAATCTTCCGTACAATGTGGATGTTGTAGGTGAGTTTTCGTAATAATTAATAGCTTTCAGGTAAGCCGCAACAGCTTCAGTTGTTTTATTATTACGGACCAGAATCCAGCCTTTTGCATACTCCAGATAGCCTTTAGCTTCGTTGCTGTTTGTTTTTAAACTATAAGTTTTGGCCATTTCCAGACTTTTTGAAGACTCAGCTTCTTTATTGTCCAGGCGGTAATTCATAGCCTGAACAGCATACAGAATAGTGGCATATTTCCCATCGGGCTGCTTTGTGGCAATGGAAATATTGTTCGCCAGGATCTGATAAGATTTCGGTTTAAAATTGTGAAAAAATAAAGCAGTAGCATATTTGGGAGCCAAGCTCAATTGCTCCGTTGTTTGGTTGGAAGCATTGTTATATTCTTTCTCTAATTTGCTTAAAACGTCTTGTGCCTGAACAAAAAACGGACAAATCAATAACGTAAATATAAATAACAGTCTGTACCTCAACCCCTTCTCTTTATTAAGTTTTATTGTAGTAAAGAACGTAAATATAAGTAAAATACTTCTACTCAATTTTGGAACGATAGTGTTCCATAAAAGATTTTCATTTCCGAAGTCTTTTTTCATTTTCAACTGGCGGATCTTTATTTAAACTACAATTTTATCATGTTTTATTTGGATGTTCTTGCTTTTATTTTTACCCAGATGTCCAATACCATCCGTGGGAGTTCCCAGACTATCTTAACTGAGCATCATTTTGGGCAATAAAGGTATCAAAAGCCAGTGCCGCATCACCAATTTCAACAACACGGTCTTTATGCACCATAAAACCTAAATCATGTTCAATATCCCATGGGCAGTTAAAACTAAAACCAATGTATGGATAATCGTCTTTTATAACAGATGTTACATAGAAAATCGTTGGAGACAATAATCCTGAAAAACCTTTGATTGTTTTGATATCAGGCATACAATCTTTTTTGTATTCTTCAGTGTAATCATAGGCTTTTTGAAGATCGGGATAGATTTTAAGAAGTTCTCCAAGCATCGTATGCAAAATTTCTTCCTGATGATCTTCTAAATATGAAATTCCTTTTTCCTGGAGTTCTGAAGAGTCTTCCATGATTTCCCCCTCATCATCTAAAAAATGATAGCAAAGCTCACCTTCTTCTTTAAAAAAAGCTTTCCAGTAGTCTAATTCAATATAATAATCTGTTTCCGGCTCATCATCAATCTCAGAATTTAATTCTCTGGGATTTTCAAGATGTCTGTTGAAAAATTCGTAACAAAAAGGAGCTCTTTCAAAAATATAATCGGGGTTATCAGCATACGAAAGATGGAAATATTCCAGTGCTTTTTCTTCATTTCCGCATTCTAAACAGCATTGCCCTTTGTAATAATTTCGAATATAGGCTTCATGTTTTTTAGAAGAGATATGTTTTTCATCTTCTGCCAGCCAGCGCATCATATTATCAAAATCTTTGGCCCAAATGTATTCGTTTGTCATTCTTCCGATGTAAATACAGCCTTGATGAATGTTATACTTTTCATCATCAGCTTCTTTCCATTTGTTTTCAATGAAAGTGATTAATTCTTCTTTGGTAATATTTGATTTTTTGAGACTTGATTTTTCCAAATACAATCCGATCTCTTCTATTATCGTTTCAGCATTTGACATAGATAAACGATTTAATTTTCCTTTTTAAATTTGACCTGCAAGATTAGTTCTTTTAGATACACTATCCAAAACTTTGAGTTAAAAATAATCAAAGCGATTGGTTCAAAATATCCCTGATAATGGCGGTTTTTAACCTACAATCTGTTTCTTCATAATCTTACATAAGAAGCATACAAAAATAAGCTGCGGCCAATCCCAGTACAGCAATTCCGGAAATCAGGAAAAGAAAGAAGTAATAAATTCCTTTTTTATTTTTCTTTCGAATGGAATTAATAATAAAAACTATAATCGTACACAAAAGCCCTGCGCCAAAAAAAATTATTAAGACAGCAAGAAAAAGGGCTCTTTCCAAGTGTAAATCTGCGGATGAAAGCATAATTTCAAAAGTTTGAAGATGGGTATCAGAAGACAGTGACCTATAAAGGTTATAAAGATTCTGAAATATTCATCAATATTAGAGAGAATTACAGAGTAATACAATCCCAATTATCAGCTATATTTATAATCTTAAACACCTGTTTTTCTTTAATCTA
>NZ_MAYF01000141.1 GCF_001684955.1 Chryseobacterium contaminans
TTTAACAAATATTTTTCATCATTCACTCTCTTTCTTTTTATTGTGTTAAGAAAAAGAGCTCCTTTTCTGTCATATTTTTTATTATATGCTTTAGCATAAGAATTTAGAAAGTCTCCAAAATTTTTCATCAAATATTGATGTTCATCTTCTGTACCAACCTCATTAAAACTTTTAAACCTTAATAGCAAATGAAAATGATTGGGTAACAGGCAATATGCATAAATATCTGCAATCGGAAGAATATATTTATTCAACTGCTTTAGAAAAAAATGATAATTTGTTTCTTCACGAAAAATCAATTCCCTCCCATTTACATGAGAAAAAATATGGTAAACCGATTCAAACTCAAAACTTTCTGTATTAATCATATTTGTTAAAAACCTATTCAAACCTAACGGGTTTTGAAAACCCGTTAGGTTTAGAGATTCCAAAAGTTATTTCACATCATCCCAAATGCTGTAATCAACAATTTTTGTAGGGATTTGCTGAACATATTCTGTAAAAGGTTCACAAGGCAGAATAGCCTCTTTTCCTTCTCTGGCCAATTCCTGGTACAATTTCGTTCCTTCAGTTTTCCAATGAATCATTTCATCAGAAACATCACGGATAATTTTTGCAGGGCTTCCTACAATCAGTTTTCTGGGCTCGCACCTAAAATTAGCAGGAACGAATGCTAAAGCTCCTACAATACTTTCATCTCCGATATAGGCTTTGTCCATTACAACGGAATTCATACCGATCAGACAATTCTTTCCAATGTGTCCCGAGTGGATAATCGCTCCATGTCCAATATGGGCAGATTCTTCCAAAATGGTTTCTATATTAGGGAAAACATGAAGAGTACAGTTCTCCTGAACATTAGCCCCGTCTTTAATGATAATTTTTCCCCAGTCGCCACGGATCACCGCATTGGGACCGATATAGACTTCTTCACCAATTTCTACATTCCCGATAATGACTGCCTGTGGATGAATATAGGCAGAAGGTTTTATAATGGGACGGATTCCGTGATATGAGTAGATGTTCATAAAATTTTTAATAAAATTTAATTTAACAATCTATCAGTGTAACAGTTTACCAATAAGATGCTTCGACAAGCTCAGCATGACAGTGTGATTGTTACACTGGTACATTATTATATTGTTATATTGAAAAAGTTATACTTTTTCGATCACCATTGCATAGCCTTGACCAACACCGATACAAAGGGTACACAATGCATATTTCTTATCTTGCTTCTGAAGTTCTATAGCTGCAGACCCAATGATTCTTGCTCCGGAAACTCCCAGCGGGTGACCAATGGCAATAGCACCACCATTTGGATTTATTCTTGTGTCATCATCTTTTAAACCTAAGCTTCTGGTTACTGCCAGAGCTTGTGCTGCGAAAGCTTCGTTAAGCTCGATAATATCCATATCATCAAGAGACAGGTTTAATCTCTTTAATAGTTTTTGAGTAGCTTCTACAGGGCCGATTCCCATAATTCTTGGTTCAACACCGGCTACGGAAGATCCTAAAATTCTAGCTTTAGGTTTTAATCCGTATTTTTTTACAGCTTCTTCACTTGCTAAGATTAAAGCAGCTGCTCCGTCATTCATTCCGGAAGCATTTCCCGCTGTTACAGTTCCTTCTTTTCTGAAAGCAGGACGAAGTTTTCCCAGTCCTTCCATCGAAGAGGTTGGTTTAATAAATTCGTCTTTTTCAAAAACAATTGGCTCTCCTTTTCTCTGTGGAATTTCAACTTTCACGATTTCTTCTGCCAATCTTCCGCTTTCCTGAGCTTTAGTTGCTTTTTGCTGAGACCAAAGGGCAAATTTATCCTGATCTTCTCTGTTGATCTGGTGCAGATCTGCAAGGTTTTCTGCCGTTTCACCCATTCCGTCAACACCGTACATTTCTTTCATTTTCGGATTGATAAATCTCCATCCGAAAGTAGTATCATACATCTGGCTGTCTCTACCAAAAGCAGCACTAGGTTTAGACATTACGTAAGGAGAACGTGTCATGTGCTCTACTCCACCTGCAATATAAATCTCACCTTCCCCAGCTGCAATGGAACGGAAAGCATTAGCTACAGCGGACATTCCTGAAGCACAAAGACGGTTTACTGTTTCCCCTCCGATTTTATAAGGAAGACCAGCCAATAAAAGCCCCATTCTGGCTACGTTTCTGTTATCTTCCCCTGCCTGGTTGGCACATCCGAAAATAACGTCTTCAATCTTCTCTACAGGAACTTCAGGGTTTCTTGCTACTACTTCTTTGATAACAATAGCTGCAAGATCATCTGCTCTTACTTCTGATAAACCTCCCTGTAATTTTGAAATGGGAGTTCTCACATAGTCTATGATGTATACGTTGTTCATAATTATTTTAATATAGCAATTTAGCAATGTAACAGTGTAACAATACTAGATTGATTGATTTTTATTTAAGCTTGTACTTAATATTTTATATATTATCTTTCCAATCTCTGTAATCTGAACTTCTAAATTCTTTAAAAGGGTAGCTTTTAGAATGTTTACAGAGATAGAGCCAATATTTTGTTTCTTCGAGTTCTTTAGCAGCAATTTTAATTTTATTTACAAAATCATTCTTACTATGAGGGTTTTGTGCTTCAAAGGAATTAGCTCCAATACTGGTCCCGGAACGTAACAATTGTTTCGCAATAATAAATTTTCTTTTCTTTTCCAACAATTCACAGAATTCAATAATATCTAATGAAAACTGAACCGTTTTTTCAATTAACGGGTTATTATCAAAATTTATCATTTGTGCTAAAATTTTTATTTTATAATTGGTAAATTGTTATACTGATACATTGTTACATTGAACCTACAGTTCTGTTACTTTTTTTCCGATTTTGTAGACTGTTCCTACAAATTTTGCAATCAGCTCCTGATTTTGATTGGTGATTTTAATATCATAAACAGCTGTTTTTCTGGTATCATTCACCAAAATACTTTCTGCTCTGAAAACATCGCCTTCTTTTCCAGCCTTGGTAAAGTTGATGATGCAGTTTAAGGCCACAGCTGCATCTCCCGTATTATTGGAAGAAAATGCCAGTGCAGAATCTGCAAAAGCGAAAGTAACACCTCCATGAACGGTTTTAAGCCCATTAATCATATCTTTTTTGATGGGCATTTCTATTAAACAGTAATTTTCTTTTACTTCAATCATTTTGATATTCATCCATTGGGAAAAATAATCCTGATTGAACATATAATCTGCAACTTGTCTTGGATTCATTTCTATTATATGTTTGTTATTTCTTCATACAGCTCATCGGATAAACGATCGTAAATACTCATCGTCTTACCCAGAATAACCTGTTCATATGAAAGGTGCGTATCGGAACTATCAGAGCTACTCTCTCCTTCATACATTGCATTTAAATCAATTCCGCTTTCATTGGCTAATCTTTGAATTAATGTTCTGTATTTTTCATTAAATTTCCCCAACAATTCAAGTCTTTCCTGACTCTCCATGGAAGATGCTTCCTGAATCAAATACTGCTTTTCAATGAGAAGCCTTGTTTCCAATTCTGCTCTGAATTCTTCTATATTCATTTATTTAATCTAATAATTTAACAATGTAACAGTTTACCAATGAGATGCTTCGACAGGCTCAGCATGACAGCGCAATTGCTACATTGTTAGATTGGTACATTGTTACATTTTACGTAGTAACGGACTTTGCCTGTACCTTTCTTCCTGATATTCGTTGTAAAGGTTCTGCAGGGTTTCGGAAATTTTTGAATACCCGATTTCTTTTCCCCAACCTAATAATCCTTTTGGATAGTTTACTCCTTTCTGCATCGCCAGTTCGATATCTTCATCATTGGCAACTCCTAATCTTTTGGCTTCAACCGCTTCATTAATCAGCATTGAAATGATTCTTAAAAAGATCTGCTGGTAAAGAGCATCATCTTTCTGTGCTTCCGGTTTTACAGCTCCTTCGCTATAGTCGTAAAAACCTTTTCCTGTTTTTCTGCCGTGAAGTTTGGCTTCAGACATTCTCTGTTGAAGTAAAGAGGGTTTGTATTTAGGGTCGTAGAAATAATCTTTGTAAACTGTTGTGGTTACGGCAAAGTTGACATCTACTCCAATAAGATCCATTAATTCAAAAGGTCCCATTTTAAAGTTTCCTAAAGTTTTCATGGCTTCATCTACCTGTTCCGGTGTTGCCATATTCTCTTCAACAATCCTTAATGCTTCACCATAGTACGGACGGGCAATTCTGTTAACGATAAATCCTGGAATATCCTTAGCAATAACAGGTGTTTTTCCCCATTCTTTCATGAGGTTGTATATTTTTTCCGCTAAAGTTTTTTCTGTTAATAAAGATGGAATCACTTCCACTAAAGGCATCAATGGAGCCGGATTGAAAAAATGAATTCCGATGAAACGCTCCGGTTTCTTTAATTCTGCACCCAGAGAGGTGATAGAAATGGATGATGTATTGGAACCGATGATACAGTCTTCTGAAACATAAGTCTCCAGCTCTGTAAAAACCGTGGTTTTGATATCTTTATTTTCAATGATCGCTTCAATAACCAAATTGGAATCTTTTAAATCCTGTAATGCTTCACCCTTAACGATATTGTTTCTGATCTCTGCGGCTTTTTCCTGAGAAATTTTTCCTTTTTCAGCTAATTTCTGAAGGA
>NZ_MAYF01000142.1 GCF_001684955.1 Chryseobacterium contaminans
CTTCAGGTGAATATCATAAAAATCTCGCTTTCGTGAGATTTTTTTTGTGCTCAAGTAGAAAATTTTAACCAATATAAACAATCATTTCATCTTTTTTCATAATTATCGTAATGAAAATTTATGATAAGGTCTGTTATTTTTTCCTATCACATACAACATTACAACTATTTATCAATTATCTAATTTATGATATTAAATTTTATGTTAATTTTTAGTAAAATATTGAATTATATTTAATAATATTTGTAATTTTATATAAAACTAATAACCATATTTAATCATAATCTAAATTTCCAAAACTTCATTTTTACATCCCTGGAGGACTTGGAAAAAAGAGAAGAAAAGGTTTTTAAATACGAAACCGAATAAAGATGGCTCCATTTCCCTGTCCAAAAAAAATGACATCAAACCCCATCCAAATCCAGCGTCAATAAAGATCAAGAAGTTTCATCTATTTATCCCATACTCATCAGGATAAGAAACTGAATACTAATGCCTAAAAAATCAAGACCAAACCCTTTAAATATATAAATTATGAGAACAAACAAAATGTGGCTACTTCTAGCCTTTCTGCTAACCATTCTTTTCAATTGCTCCCGGATAGAAGAAAAAAGTTTACTGGAAGAATCCGAAAGAAACCTAAGAACCAACAGAGGCACCTCTGCAGATGCATTGGCGTTGGCAACCACCCCACCTCTTCATGTGGGTGGCAAGTTCCTCAAAGACCCCTGCGAAAATAACGTTGTCTTACATGGGGTTGCCATAACACCCAGCCCTTGGTTCAATGGCTGTCAATATGGAGCAAACTCCGGTTACTGTACCTGGGACAACTATAATGTACAAGGAGCCTTGAACTATAACAAGGCAGTCATCACCAAACTCAGCAGCAATGCCGATGGCTGGTATCTCAATTACATTCGCCTTCACATCGATCCATATTGGACCAATGATCCCGGCCCTGCCATTCCTGAGAACGACATCTCAAGATTCAATTACAATCGGTTGGTTACCTACACCGATCAAGTCATCATTCCTTTGATCAACCATGCCCGAAGCCGAGGAATGTATATTATCCTACGTCCTCCAGGTGTATGCCCCAGCCGTATTGCCGTCAATGATGCATACCATAGCTATCTCAAGACTGTATGGACTTTTCTCTCTCAACATCCTGGATTGAAGAATGCAGACAACGTCATGTTTGAGTTAGCTAACGAACCTGTTGAAATCCTAGGGACAAACGGGACATGGGGATCAACGGGGAACGAGCATTTTGCAGCACTCAAAAACTTCTTTCAACCATTGGTCAATATCATCCGCAACAACGGAGCCAATAATGTTTGCTGGATTCCAGGTACAGGCTGGCAATCACATTATCAAGGCTATGTCAATAATCAAATCACAGGGGGTAACATTGGCTATGCCGTTCATATCTATCCTGGTTACTGGGGTGGTGTCAACAACTACCAAACTTTTCAAAACGCATGGAATATCAATGTTAAACCGATTGCAGACATTGCACCGATTGCCATTACCGAGACCGACTGGGCACCACAGGGATATGGCACCTTCGGCACCGGTATCACAGGTACGGCAGGCGGAAACGGCTTTGGCGCCAATTTAAAATATATTGTGGATCAAGCCGGCAATGTAAGCTGGAATGTTCTTGCCCCGGATAATCTCCTCCACAAAGGCGATCCTAATGCAGGAACAGCCTACAACAACGATTGGGAAGCCTGCGCCGCACCAGTTAAACAGTGGTTTCAGCAATATGCATCCTCCAATTATCCTGTTTCAAATTGCAGCACAACCAGTCTGGTCAATAATGGTATCTACGAAATAGAATTTCAGACCGATACCAATAAAGTACTTGACCTAAAATCAGGAGAGGATACCAATGGTGCAGTACTTAGACCATGGACAAGGAATGGCGCTGCTGCACAACGATGGGTTGCCATTGACGCGGGTAATGGTTTCTGGCGTTTTGTATCTAAAGCTAGCGCAACAAATCGCTGCATTGATTTAGCCAGTAACAGCAATACATTGGGAACTTCGATCAGGCTTTGGCAAAGCTATAATAATGATGCACAGGCCTGGCAGGTAGTCGCTGTTTCTAATGGTTATTACAAAATATTATCCAAAGTGGATCCTACACGTGGCTGGGATATTCCCAACTGTACCATGGATGGTAATTCAAACTTACATCTTTGGGATTATTACGGTACATCGTGTCAGTTGTTCAAGTTCAAATATATTGGGATGAACTGATACCAATAAAAAACAGGATGCTTTTTAAGCATCCTGTTTTTTTTTATTATATGTGAAAAGTCAATTTTGCTTCGCAAGTCAATAGTGAATTTTAAAAATTGACAAGTGAAAAGAATTCACTATTGACCATTCACTTTTACCAGAACCTTACATACAAGGCGGTCAGTAAAAGCAGTGTCATCACGACCAAAACTAAGGTTCTGTTGTCCACTTTAAACATTGTTACATCAATGGCAAAAGCTTTAGGATTTACCTTCGGACCTGCAAGACTGATCAGAATCATCGCGATTATGGTGATAAAGAATGACCATCCCATATTGATTAGAAAAGGAATCTCGGTAATGGTATGCACTATCCCATTCTCAAGCTTTTCATAAGTGAATGCAGTATACATCCAGGTTTCTTTCCCGAAAATTCCTACGGCAAAGCTGTTGAAGAAAATCGCAAGAACAAAGCCTAAGATTACTCCTACCAAAGCAGCTGTACCCGTTGTTCTTTTCCAGAACATTCCCAGAAGGAACATGGCAAAAACTCCCGGACTGATAAAGCCTGTATATTTCTGGATAAATGTGAAACCTCCTTCACCGCCAATTCCTAAAACATCCGTCCAGGTAAAGGCCAACGCTGCCATCATAGCAATAATAATGACCCAACGGCCTGTTCTCACCATCTGAATTTCGGTGGCGTCTGTTTTAAGATATTTTTTATAGATATCTAAAGTAAAAATGGTTGAGATACTGTTTACTTTCCCTGCCAGCGAAGCCACAATCGCTGCCGTCAACGCAGCAATTGCCAATCCTTTAAGCCCAACAGGTAAGAATCCCAATATTGCAGAGTACGCTCCGTCTTTCACTCCGTTGAATGCCGGAAGATGTCCTTTTGAATATAAAACATAAGCGGCAATTCCCGGAAGCATTACGATTACAGGCATGAATAATTTCAGGAAACCTGCAAACAGAATTCCTGTTCTTGCCGTTTTCAGATCTGCTCCCAAAGCTCTCTGAGTGATGTATTGATTACATCCCCAATAGTTCAGGTTAACAATCCACTGACCGGCAAAATACATGGCCAGACCCGGTAACACCACATATTTCTGTACTTCCAGGTTCTGAGGCATTGCCAAAGTAGTTGTAGTGGTCATTGGTTTTTCAAGAATCAGCTTAAAATGCTGTGGAGCCTCATTGATCAGGGTATTAAATCCTGCCAGAGCATTCCCTACAGCAGCTCCGTTGATTCTCTGGTCTACAATCTGTAAAGCCATATACACCGTTGCAAAACCACCAATAATAAGGACAGCCACCTGGATAACATCTGTATATCCAATTACTTTCATCCCTCCAAGACCGATCAGAAGAGCCATAAGCAAAAGAGCGATCATAATACCGTGAAGATGCTCTCCACCTAATAAAGTATCAATGGCAAGAGCTCCAAGGTAAAGGATGGAAGTAAGATTCACAATAACATACAGAAACAGCCAGAATACAGCCATAATCAGCGAAACAGATTTGTTATACCTTCTTTCCAGAAACTGAGGCATGGTATAGATCTTATTTTTAAGATAGATCGGAATAAACCAGACCGCAATGATGATCAATGCAACAGCAGCGATCCATTCGTAAGCGGCAACAGCAATTCCGACAAAGAAACCTTCACCACTCATTCCGATAAACTGTTCAGCAGAAATATTGGAAGCAATTAAGCTGGCTCCAATTGCCCACCAGGTCAAAGATCCTTCCGCAAGGAAATAGTCCTTACTTCCTGTGGATTCAGATTTTTTCTTTTTATAGATCCATAATCCGTAGGAAGCCACCACTACAAAATAGATCAGGAATATGATGATATCAATAGTTGCTAATTTTCCCATAGTTTACTTTTTAACGAAGAATTTATAGATGGTTTTTGACTGGTACTTCTGTCCGGGCTTCAATTCTGTAGAAGGAAAAGAAGGCTGGTTTGGTGAATCCGGGAAGTGTTGTGTCTCTAAGCAGAACCCTGTTCTGAATTCATTTTTACCTCCTGTTTTGGTATCAAACTTTCCATCAAGAAAATTACCGGAATAAAACTGCACACCAGGTTCATCTGTGAAGACTTCCATCACTCTTCCTGTTCCCTGATGGTATACTTTGGCAATACTTCTAAGTCCTTTTCCGTTCAGGATCCAATTGTGGTCATATCCTTTCCCTTTTTTCAGCTGATCGTCATCTGCACCGATATCTTTTCCAATCAGCTTAGAAACTGTGAAGTCAAAAGGAGTTCCTTTTACGGCTTTCTGCTCACCTGTAGGAATCAATGTTTCATTTACCGGAAGAAAATGATCTGCATTAATCTGCAGTTCAT
>NZ_MAYF01000143.1 GCF_001684955.1 Chryseobacterium contaminans
TACCCACAGAAACGACTTGCAATGCCTGATGTGCTATTTCCTTGTCTGTCCATGGTTTTTCACCAGGAATAATCAATAAGGGATTATTCCCTCCACATTCTGAAATTAATGGTGCTTTTGCGTTTTTCTGAATAGCATGGGCAACTCCTGAAGAACCCGTAAAATAAATGGCATGTAATCCATCAAGACCTGTCATCGCTCTTCCTTCTTCCGGTTCAATGAACACCAAAGCCTTTCGGTCAATGAGAGGCTGAAATATTTTTGCCCAAATTTTATCCGTTTCCACATTGTTTTGATGTGGTTTATGAATTACTGCTTTGTTTTCAAAGAATAATGCTTTTACCATTTCTACTGATGAACTGTAATTTCCTGCCCCTGAAATAGCAATAATTCCCGCTTTCTTATCAAGTGGATTAATCTGTTTTGGTTCTCCTTTTACATACAGGTATCCTTTTTGTTTTCCTGCCACAATTTTATCTTTTGGAAAAATAGGCCAGGTTTGTATGGCTGTGTTACCATCTCCTAAATTTCGAACACTAACAGGTTGTAACATCTCTCCATTTGCCAATTTTTCGTACAGGTGCCGGCTTGCCATAAGTACACCTGCAACAGGTCCCGCCGTTCCAGCCAGCCCAAATGCTTTTGTGTAAATTTCAGTGCCGATATAATCATTTTTCATTTTTATATCCGCCAAAGCAAGCTGCTCTGAGTACTTATCTAAATTATTTTGTATCTCTTCGAGTAGAGTAAGTTTCTCTACTGCTGACGTAGCTGCCCATGATTTCGGGTTTAAATAGTCAAATGCTTCTTGTGCTCTCATAACTTTATGTTTTAATTATAAGACAAAGGTATGTTGCCTATTTTGAGGAGATTAACACTTTTTATTGATATTAAAACACTTTTTGCAGATCCGACAGAAATAAAAAAAAGCGATTCATATATTTTATGAATCGCTTTTCTCATTAGATTTCCAGCTTAATTGAGCTGTTTATAAGCTAACGGCGTGTAGCCCGTTTTTGATTTGAAAAGCCTTGTGAAATAATGAGGATAATTAAACCCCAGGGAATAGGCTATTTCATTAATAGTCTGGTTAGTTCCCAAAAGGTAGTTTTTAGCCAGCTCTATTATATAATCATTGATGTGATCTTTGGCCGAACGCCCGGTTTCTTTTTTAAGCAGGTCACTGAAGTAATGGGAAGAAAGATTCAGTTTTTCAGCAAAGTAATTTATCGTTGGAAGGCTGTTTTTCAGCTGCTCCTCTTTATCAAAATATGATTTTAATTCCTTTTCAAAGCGTGAAAAAATATCTTTATTTTGATTGGTTCTGGTAAAGAATTGACGATCATAAAAACGCAGGCAATAATTTAAAAGCAATTCAATATTAGAAACAATTACCCGCTGGCTATGGCTATCGATTCGCTGAGTAAACTCATTTTTAATATTGGCAACCGTATCGGTTACAAGTACTTCTTCATCTTCAGACAGGTGCAATGCCTCCACAACTTTATAATCAAAAAATGAATATTCTGATATTATGCTGCCTAAATGTGTACCTCTAATTAAATCCGGATGGAAATAAAGCATCCAGCCTTTTACTTCTCCAGGTCTCATTTCCTTTTCAATTGTGTTGACTTGTTTTGGACCCGAAAATGCCATTACACCTTCTTCGAAATCAAAGTGATTTCTTCCGTATTCAATACCGCAATCTTTATCTTTTAGGGCTATCATGTACAGATCCAGCACCACCTTTGTTCCGATCTGGGATTCCGGAACATTGATTTGCGCAGCATCTATTAAAGCAATGAGTGGATGCTTGGGTTTATCAAATCCAAAAACACTGCATAGCTCGCTGACTGAATTTATAGTGATAATTTGATTTTTCATATGGGGAATTTATATGACAAAATTAAAACTCTTTGCTTTCTGAAAATTACACAAATTGCAGATAAGGTAACAGATATTGCAGATGTACATTTCATTTATGGGCATTTAAGTAAGGTATATGAAATAATGATGTTTTTTAACCGAATTATTGGTCCGATCCATCCTATCAATCTAATTTTGGTACTCAATATACGATGCACATTAAAGCCATAAAAAATATGGACTAAAAGTTCATATTATATTTTTTCTGAGCGATATTTTCTATAATTCAAGTAATAAAAATACTGAGAAAAAATGGAATACATATTAATGAAGATGAAGCCATCGTTATCTTAGATTTCCTATATATACTAGCCACATCCAAAGGATAATAATTTTGAATCGGTCAGATTGATTGATTAAAAGAATATTGAACACTAAATAATAGATAATACGAAAATTCTGAAGACCAATGTATTTTTGTTAAAAAACATTGGAAAAACCCGAACAATTTTCTATGTTTAACTAAAATAATGTAATAAACTGAATATCAATGTATATAGAGCGCAAAAAAGGAGACGTTAAAAAATAAACGTCTCCCTAAGCGGAGAGTGAGGGATTTATCGCGTCCCACATCCCCTTGCAATAATCCGCGATGATAGTGTTCGAACCCCGGCCAGCGCTTCTGGTTCGAATCCAAAAATAACGAAAAAAGCCTTTCATTGCTGAAAGGCTTTTTCTGCGGAGAGTGAGGGATAATAACATGATCCCAATGGGGGAGGCTTCACCATAAAATAAAGCCATTCACTCCGTTCATTTTTTTCTCGTTTATAGACTTTTTATCAAACGTTGTTTGCAAAGGTCTATAAACGAGAAAACCCGACTATCGTCGGGCTTTATTTGGTGGCGGAGAGTGAGGGATTCGAACCCCCGGACCTGTTACAGTCAACAGTTTTCAAGACTGCCGCAATCGACCACTCTGCCAACTCTCCTTAAACTCCGATAGTATCGTTGTTTTCAGTGGTGCAAATATAGAAAAAATTATAATAATCCACTAATAAAAAATAAACTAAAATCTATCTGCCGGGTTTTCAGGGATATTATTTTTATTAACGCTCTGAATTGGCGTCTTTAGCTTCAATTTTAGTTGAATCTTAAGTCTTTTTTTGGGTGTTGCAAAGCTTTTTAATATTAAAAAACTAAAAAGCTATTAGGGCTATCATAAAAAATGGGTATCAAATTATTTATTCCCGGTTTTAAATGATATTTTATATTCTTCAGTATTAAAAGGATAACCGTCTTCAGATTTTGTTGTCCTGTCTGTTATATAAAAATCATATTCTGTATCATGTTTTAAATCAACTGTTTCGATGGTAAGAATGGTTTTCGATTGATCTAAACCTATAATGTTTTTCAAAGGAAAATGTTCCTTCCCATTTTTTGAGAAATTGACGGATATTTTCTCATTCATTGGCTGCGAGAACACAATCTGGATTTTCTTGATATCTGTACTTACGTGCTGGCTGCCATTTTCAAAATCTATGATCTTTATTAATTTGGGCTGATGCGCTTTATACTCAGATAGGATTTGTTCCGTAGTCTTTTTGTTCTCAAAATAATCTGAAATAGCTAAAAACTGAAGAACATCATCTTCATTATTGAAATCCAGATTAATGATGTTTTTAATGGCGGCTTTCTTATCGGATGAGCTTTCATAATATTTTTTGGAAATCACGTATCCCACAAAGTATCCAAGATCAGGATTGTTTGCATTACTATTATAAAACCAATTCTCTAATTTTTTACTGAACATTTCTTTTTTAAAGTCAGATTTTACTTTTTCGTAATTTTTGAAGCCGTAATCAAGATAATGTGCGGTGAATTTTTTGTTTAAAGCCAATTCTGCAATAAAATCACATGATCCTTCTTTAATAGCTTTTGATAAGACATTGATTTCTCCTGCTTTTTGAAAAGTATGAATGAATTCATGTACCGTTACCTGCTCCAGCTGTGAAGGGTTCGTAAACAAGAATATTTTCTTTAGATTTTCATTTTCAAGCTCTGAAACAACTGTATTTTTATCACCTGTTATTTTTTCAACACCTAGCAGCAAGTCTTCTTTATTAGTTGTTCCGCCCGATTTCAGTGTGCCAATTGTGTAGTAAATATTTCCTTTGGAGTTGTTGGGATAAAGTTTTCCCAATCTTCTGAAGGCTCTATTGATTGTTTTAATTTTTTTAGAATCAATAAGGGTATTGGGTCTGATGGAGTTCCAGAAACCAGGATATTTTTCAATAACATTTAAATAATCCTCTTTTCCAAACTTTTTGATTTCCATGAAAGCTTTTAGCCCATCGGTTTTCTTGTTAAGGAAGACGTTTTCAATAATTTCGCTTTGATTACTTTTGTTTTTTTGGATACTGTCATAAGCAATCCAAAAATTATTGATGTCTGAGCTGATGATTTTTTGAGCATTTGACCAATTCAAAAATGTCAAAACGGCTAATGCAGGAAGTATGCGTTTCATTGAAGTATTTAGTTTTTATAATAAAAAAGGTACGAATCAGTTGATTCGTACCTTTTTTTGCGGAGAGTGAGGGATTCGAACCCCCGGACCTGTTACAGTCAACAGTTTTCAAGACTGCCGCAATCGACCACTCTG
>NZ_MAYF01000144.1 GCF_001684955.1 Chryseobacterium contaminans
CTATATCATTATATTTAGCACCTTCAATTCTTGCAATTGGTAATGTATTATTGTATCCCCAAATTACTGAAACAGGAATACCTGACTTGGTTGTATATTGTACAAGGTTACCAGACTCATATTTATCCATATTTATTTCTGTTGATGAGTTATTACTTATCAAATCATAAGATGCTATAGACTTCGGGAGTACAAGATTTCCAGTCTGACTATCTGGTAAGACAGTAGGATATACAGTTTCTGTTTTAGATATCATCTTTGTAATCCCATTAACAGTCTTTGCATTAATTGTCTCTAATGGAATCTCTAGCATATTCTTGTTAATTAGCAATTGATTTCCCTTCTCTTGAGCGTAGTTATAAGTTGTTTCAGTTATTGATTTATTTGGATAAGTTGTTTTTTGGATGCTTGGCAAATATTTATTATTATATGTAGTAAATGTTTTTGTTTCTAAATAATTACTGGTTCCAGCCGGTAAATACTCTCTTGTAGTTGTGGAGTCTAATAAAGATTTGTAAAGACTTACAGTATAACTGTGGATAAGTCCTCCAAAGGTAGGATAAGACTGCTGGGCAAAATTATAATCAATGAATGTGTTTACAGGCTCTAATATGGAACCAGATATAAAATAGGTATTTAAATTGTCCTGATAATTAAATTTGTACTTGTATTCCGTCTCTTTCAATAATGAATTATCTTCATTATAATAACGTTGTTTGATTATGTCTCCGTTTCCAATAAAATAATTTTTTCCTCTAGGCATCATATTCAAACATGAACCGCTAACATTATTAACAAAATAGCTTTCTGTTTTTCCTTTTCCATCAATCTTCTCTATAACTTTTGAATATCCGACAGCTCCTTTTTGAGTAAGGGTTGATACTCCCTGAGCAGGAGTCCCTTCATATACTGATATTTTAAATGGATACTGTCCATATGAACTTGGCAAATATTGAATTGAACAATTGGGATTTGCCAGAATGGTTCCTTCAGTATGAGTTTGGCTGGTAATATAACATCTGTTTTCTATTTCATAGAATTTTGGAAATTCAGCTAAATTTCCACTAGAGGTAATCTTTGTTCCATTATTATTAAGCTCTTCATAAATATAATTTTTAATTAATGGAATTGCTCCTGGTTTTTCTATTGTTTTAATACTTTTTATTCTTACTCCTCCTCCTAAACTATAGTCTTTTTCAGGGCCTGAGTTCATATTATCCAATAGTGACTGTATTGGATAATTAGAAAATGTATTCAATTCATATTCAAATTCAGTTTTTCCTCCTGTAGGATAATTTATTCCAGTTAAAATTCCTGCTAATGCACTAAGAGAAGCCCTTCTATCAGATAAATATTTTTTACCATCCGCAGTATAAGTATAAAGGATGGTTGGCTCTTCATCAAAAATAGGTGCTGTTGGACTTGGAATTTGATAAGCAGGAAGTTGATACCAATATCCACTGGCATCTTTGTTAAAAGATGTAAGATTAAATGGATTTGTACCTTTTACAAATTTATCTGGAGATGGAATAAAGGTATCATCATTATTCTGCCCGTTATAATACCCCCAAAAGTCCACAGAAAAACTTAATTTATTAGGTAAATTATAAGTAGTGTTATAATCAAAAGAATATTTTTCATTAGTTAATGATTCTGTTAGCCCTAATAATCGCAATCTATGGGTAAATATCTTATTATTTGGAGCCGTAAGCCAGCTAGCTACCTTTGCCGTATTGAGATTGTCATTAGCCACTGAATAATCATAATTGAAATCATATTGCTTGATGAGTTTATAGTTGTTATATATTTTGACAGAAACTAATTTCTTAGAATTATATACATCTTCCCTATCGTCCCATGAAAATTCAACTCTCCCATTAGTAAATTCAATTCTTTGAATGTAATTTTCATCTATTCTTTGCTTATTATAATAAGTTCCTCCAAGATTATTATTAAAATACTGAGGGGCCCCATTTGCTGAAGGGGCTCCCTGTGTAGTGGTGAAATTTATCCTGGTACTTCTTGAACCAGCTAATCTCCATATGCCATTAAGTGAGAAATTAGAATAAAAAAACTGAATATTCTTTCCTTTTGTATCTTCTATTTTTGAAAGAAGTTGAGAAATACTACTAGCAGGCATTGTATAAGTAGATCTTGTTATTTCTTTTTGATCAAAATAGTATTTTAAGCCTTTTTCATCAATAATTTGAAAATTGTAGTCTCCATAGGCACTAGGTCGAAAACCTTGATTAGGGATAATTTTAAAATTGATATTGGGCTGTCCTTCTATTGCAAATTTAGGATAGTCGGTCTTAGTTGTTTTTGCCATATCTAAATAGGCTTTATAACTTTTACCCGGTAAATTAATTAGAAATAAATCTGGCTGAAAATCATATCCAGAATATAAAGAACCTTGTTCATCATTAGCAAGTAAACGAAAATTATTAGCATAAAATGAACTTACAGAAGTACTATTGTTCCATGGAGGTGTAGGGCATCCTGACACTGAACCAATATAACCATTGCCACTCTTGGGGTAAATATTATAATATCCATACATACTGAAATCATTCGCTCCGGCCATAATATGTGACACCATTCCTCCTGTGTTCAGTGACCAACCTAGCCCTATTGAGGATGCCTCATCATTTACCTTTATCCCTCCCGAATGATATGAAATGGATATAGGAACTTCGATATCCCCTTCCTTGATTGTGTAAAGTGGTATGTTAATATCCGGCACTCCTGTATATAAAGAAACCGGAGTTTCAGAATATCTGAATAATGCAGCAGCATTAGGAGATTGTGCAGCAGTATTATTGACTGAGTTTTGTATCATAGCAGAATTGGTTTGAGTATGCACTATAATAGCAGATAACATGGCAACCAAAACAATTATTTTTTTCATTTTTTTATTTTTTTATCAGCTTTGCATTAGCTGTTTTGTTATTATCAGTTTTTATAGTCACCAGATAAGCACCCTGTACCAAAGCCTGAGTATTGATCTTAGTCACCCTATTCTTGGTTTTGAAGTTCTGAAGCTGTCTTCCGCTCATGTCATACAGCATAATATCAGCCTCTTTGAAGTCAAAGCCAATTTCTACATAAGCATAGTCTGATACCGGATTGGGATAGATCTTAATATCATACTTCTCTATCAGGTCATTGACCTGCTTATCACCCAATTTTACAATCTTCCAATTCTCTTTTCCAAGTTCCTTCGCACTGGTTCCTGCTAAAACAATAGAACCATCGCGGTTCAGCTTCAAATCTGAAAGCCGCTCTTCTTTTTGTCTGGATTCTCCTGCCACATATTTTCTCCACTGTTCATTTCCGTTACCATCCAGATACAGCATCCAAAAGGTTTCATCATCTTTTTCTATTCTTCCTTCTGCCTGGGTATAACCGCCTAATAAAATTCCTTTGGATTGATTGTCTGCAGAATGAATCACACTCATTCCCATCAGGATATCACGGTTTTTGAAATTGTAGGACTTTTGCCACTGCTCATCTCCTCTTTCGTTAAGAGCAATCAGCCAAAGGTCCGTTCCTTCTTGGGTACCTACCGTTTTGTTTCCGGATCTGTCTGAGCGGGATTCTCCACCGATGATATACCCGTTTGAAGTTAAAGCTAATGTTCTGATATGATCATCTCCTTTCCCTCCAAAGTTCTTTTCCCATTCTACTTTTCCGGTTTTGTCCAGTTTGATGATCCAGTAGTCGCCTTCACCGAAGTTGCTGCTGGCTTTTGGCATTTGGCTAATGGCTGTTGCACTGACAGATCTTTCACCTGAAGACTTCTCTTCACGGGTTCTAACCCCTGATCCCGTATCGCGCACCTCGGAACTTCTGGAATAAACTCCCAATAATGCTCCGCCGTCTTTTGTTGGAATCATTTTCTCTACTTCATCTAAACCTTTTCCACCTAAGATCAGTTGGGAGAGTTCCTTTCCGTCTTTGTCCAGTCTGGTGATCCAGACATCTTTAGAACCATAGCCTTTGGATGAGTTTTGTACATTTCCGGCTACAAAAAAGCCCAGGTCTGTACTTTGAATAACTGCCCTGGCTTCTTCATCAGAAGAGGTTCCCAATGTTTTCTGCCATAATTCATCTCCGAATTCATTAATCCTAATCAGCCAGATGTCTGATCCGCCTTTGGAATCCTCTTTTTTATCCAGTCCCTTTCCGGAATAGGAGGTTCCGGCTAATAGGAATCCACCATCCTGAGTGGTTACCGTTGCAGATAAATAATCGTGGTTGTTTCCGGAGAAATACTTTTCCCAGGCTTCTTCTCCCTGCTGGTTCAGTTTAACCAGGTGGAAATCATAACCGTTATTTTGTTTACTTCCCTGTTGAAGTTTATCGCTCTGAATTGAGCTTCCTGTAATAAGATACTGCTGATCTATTGTGGTAGTCACTTGACTTAGGAAATCCTGAGTAGAGGACTTAATATCTTTCTGCCAGAGAACCTCCTGAGCAGAGACACCTAGAATTGTGCACAAAGTAAATGCACCAA
>NZ_MAYF01000145.1 GCF_001684955.1 Chryseobacterium contaminans
AACAATTCCCTCGTTATCTGATTTTTCCAAATCATCAAGGTAGCTCAGAATATTAAATTTTTCTTTAGCTCCTAAAACAAGGTCTACTCCTTCAATCTGTGAAATTTCTTCAGGTTTCAGCTGGGCATAACATCCAACAATAACCACCAATCCATCAGGGTTGGCTTTCATTGCTCTTTTTACGTGAAGTTTACATTCACGATCTGCATTTTCAGTTACTGAACATGTATTGATCACATACACATTTGCCTTTTCATCAAAGCTCACCTTCTCATAACCTGCATCTGTTAATTGACGGGCAATAGTAGATGTTTCTGCAAAGTTTAATTTGCAGCCAAGTGTATGATACGCGGCAGTTCTTTGAAAAGCAGACATGTGTTACTTCTGAATTTTATGGGTGCAAAGATAGTAATTTTAATAATAATCCAAGATTGATTCAGTCTATTGTTTATATTCATCTCTTACTTCCGGGCTGTTTTGGAAACATACAGGGGAAGAAGGAGTATCCGGCTCTTCTTTGGAAAATTTGTTTTTCATTTCAGTATTGAACTCCTGAGATTTATTTCTGGCAATAGAAAGTGTTTTCCAATCTTCATTTTTCATCATTTTTGCTATATAAATGATCTGCCCAATATGATATGGATAATGAGCAAGTTGTCTGAAAACAGCATCAATAACAGAATGCGCCTCTCCTCTGATATAAATGGTTGAATAAAGATTTTCGTCATTGATCTGATCTAACGCATCAAAAAAACATTTCCATCCTTTTTCCCAGAATTCGAGAACCTCATCTTTGGTTTTAAAAGTATTTACAAATTCTTCATCCCGGTTACGCCAGGATTTCTCACCATCTTCAGTAAGGAAATTAGTCCATCTCGAAAGCATATTCCCTGCAATATGATGCACTATAACTGCGATAGAATTACTTTCTTCATTGTACTGCCAGAAAATCTGCTCATCAGACAACTGACTAAATGACTTATCTCCAAGGGATTTATAATACTCAAAGCGTTTTACAAGCAGATCTTTCATGTTTTCTATTTTGAGAACTAATGTAAAAAATTCAAACATAAAAACCACCTCTTCCGAAGTGGTTTTATCTATGTATTTTATTTACAATATATCATTATTCCCGGTTTTTAACCAACACCCAGCCAGTAAATTTAACTGGTGTATTCTTTGTATTATTCTCATTCCATAATACAGAATACCAATAGGTTCCGGTAGGAACTCTTCTTCCGCTCACGGTTCCGTCCCACTTATAGCCGTTAAGCTTATCAGCCTGATGAATCTTGGTTCCATATCTGTCAAAAATATTAATCACAAGATTTTGTTTACCGGATAATGCAGAATAATCAATTACATCATTCACACCATCAGCATTTGGGGTGATAACATTAACCAGATTGGGAACAACAATTTCAACTTTTATAGGAGTACAATTATAATCATCTTTCACATAAATTTTATACTCTCCTCTTGGAAGATTGGTGAAAACATTGGAATCCTGCCATACAATATTGTCCAGAGAATATTTATAAGGTGGTGTACCTCCTATTACAGATACCGTTACAGTATTATTACCAATCTCAATATCTGAAATAACGGGCAGTTCAGAAGGCATTACCTTTACTGTCTGTGTAGTAAAACACTCTCCGGTTTTAAGTTTTACCCAATACACACCAACACCTACTGTAACAGTTTGAGTAGTTTCACCAGTACTCCACTGATAGCTTTTGAACCCTGGCCCTGCATCCAATATGGTTTTATTTTCCATGCATATTGTTTTGTCCTTAAGTACACCAGAATATTTTGGCGGGGTAACTATTAAAGTAACTTTGACAACTGCGTAACAACCTCTGCTATTGGTAACCCTGATATATACCACTCCACTAGGAGCAATATAAGTCATTGGATTAAGGATTTCATTGGTTTGACTGATGGCATCTGCTTCAGATGGATAGTATTGTTTAGTATTATCCGGCGTAGTTACCGGAGCGTTTGCCAAATTAAAAGATCCGGTACTCGGATTGGATTCTAAAAAACATTCTGTAAGCGTAGCTTCATGTACAACTACTACAGGGTGAAATTTTAATGTAATTTTTGTAACAGCACTGCATCCATATTCGGAAATCACTTTTACATAAACGTCTCCTTCAGCAGAAATAAATGCATGCGGATTGGTAATCTCGTTAACTCCGGCATTAAGATCAAACATGCTGCTATAATATTTTTTTGAAGTACCAGTAGCGGCTGTAACATCAGCAGTTGTCAAATCAAAAAGAGCCGTGCCTGCATTATTGTTGTTACACTCTATTAATGTTGCATTTTTTACGGTAATAGATCCATCCTTAAATTTAAATGTTCCTGTCTGCTTACATCTGTTAAGCGGGCTGTTGGGGTTGGCCGGATCTGTATAACTTATACTGTAATAGTAGACTGTTGTAGTGTTTACTAGTGTAGGGGCAGTAATAGGATTATTCACTGTTAATGCATCATTAGCACTGGTATGATAACTTACACTAAAGCCAGGATTTCCATTAACAATACCTGCTGATAAAGTAGTAAAATCAAATATAACAGGGTTTCCACAGATAATAACTTCTCTTGGATCTGCAGGATTAGCAGCCGGGATTCCTGGTGGCATAAAAGGATTAGGCTGGATAGTAGGATCTGTAAATGGAGATGCCAAAGTAGCGGTTCCTCCCCATGTCAAAGAAAAAGGAGCTGTTGTACTGCTCGTACTGCTCACCCAGTTATCAATGAATAAGTAGTAAGTTTCTCCCGGCAAAACATTCAGATACCGGCAATAAGGAGTGGTGGAACCTCCGATCGCATTTGTAATAGTACTGGTCATGTTTAATCCGGTAGCTGCCCCTACTCCAATCACTGTTGCAGCATTACAGCGTATGGCAGCCCCCAAACTTCCACAACTAACATTAGGCCCGAAAATAGCCCAGTCATAATCTGCATCGGGATTATTGGGAACCAGATTAAAAGTAAGGGTACCTGCTGTAGCAATAGTAATTTTATACCAGATGGAATTATGTTCTCCGGATGTATCTATACAAGTTCCGGAGTTTACCATTTCTTTAATATTACCATATCCTGAAGGGCTGTAAGTAAGATTCGAATTTCCACAAACAGCCAGCGCCGTAGCGCAATCTTGCTGAGAATATAAGAAATGGGAAATGTATAAAAGGGTAAATAGTAAAATTTTTCTCATAGATATATTTGTTTTTATGGTTAAGTCCTTTTGAGTCAGATTAATACCCAACGTATACCAAATATACCTATTATTTAATTACAAACAACAAAAAGCAATATATTTTATAATATCTAAAACAAAAACCAACATTGATTAAAAAATCAATATACAAATCTGTTATTTTATACTTGTAATATTTCCACATAGGTTTTCAAGATGAAAGATCTTATGGAAAGGACTTTTCACTTCTTTCAGATGTTCTTTATCCTGGATGAATGTATATCTTGATGCAATAGAGTTCATATCAGAAACAATTACCAGCCAGCATTCATCCACTGAAGTATCATAATAAGGGAATTTTTCGTTCTTTTTCTCAATAAGATCCAGAATTTTCTCTGAGCAGAGTTCATCAAAAAGATTCATGTTATATTCATGTGTGATAAAAACATTTCTGCGATGAAAAGACTTCCTTACTCTTTTCACACAACCTATCCCTTTATTTTTTTTAATGCTTTTATAAATATTGATAATATTTTCTTCCTGCTCTTCCAGATTATCAAATTTTATATTTGGGTGGAATTCTAAAAAATAAACACCACGATATTTCGTAGTGTCTTCCTGTTCTAATAATATTTCTGCCTGGCGGAACATTTTATTCAAAGTACTTTCCACTTTCTTCATTTCCAGATGATTGATCACTTCGGTAAGTTCTATTCCGATTTTTTTGCCGTTCAGTTTGGCGATAAAGTCCGGACTTTCACAGGTAAAGTTTTCAAATTTTACATCAGGAAAATGATGCATAAAAGAATTAAGCAGAAGAATCTCTGACTTTTTTCGGTATTTTTCACGATCATGAAGCTGGGATTCATCTATGGTACGGTGATACTTTTCTATAGGCTTTTTTTTCAAATGCCCGTTCATATAATATAAACTCAGATTCTTGATCAGATCTTCATCAGAAAACGTCTTTTTCATGTGTGATTTTTTTTATTGAATGAAACACATGCAACTATTGGCTCTCACCGTTAAAAGTTTTTGATAATCAAAAATTTACACTCTTAAAGATAAGCAAAAAAACTATTCAATGCTTACTTTTAAAATTAATTTATCCATTAATTAACATAGAGTTTATTTTCATTATTAATACCTTTGCCCTTTCAAACACAAACCAGCATTCTATGGATTTCAGGAATTTTA
>NZ_MAYF01000146.1 GCF_001684955.1 Chryseobacterium contaminans
ACAAACTGCGGTGTCTTCAGGCTGCTGGGAAAGCCTTAGTGCAGGTAATTTCCATTCGGTAGGTTTAAAAGCGGACGGAACATTATGGGCATGGGGACGTAATTCCAATGGTCAACTCGGAGACGGAACTACAATTGACAGAAATGCTCCTATTCAAATAGGAACAGACAATAATTGGCTGAGAATAGCAGCCGGAGATACTTATACTCTTGCCATCAAGACAGATGGAACGTTATGGGCTTGGGGAAATAATGATTATGGACAGCTGGGAGACGGTACTAAAGCGGATAAATTGAGTCCAACTCAAATAGGAACTACTGCGGGTTGGAAAAGCGTAAGTGCAGGAAGCTATCATTCTATAGGGTTAAAAACAGATGGAACATTATGGAGCTGGGGATATAATGCCTCCGGACAATTAGGTGATGGAACGGTTGCTGAAAAAATTACTCCTATCCAAATCGGAACAGCAGCAAACTGGCAAAGTATTGCCGCAGGTTATCAACATAATCTTGCCATCAAAACAGATGGAACACTGTGGGCATGGGGATCTAATTACAGCGGGCAGCTTGGAGACGGAACAACAACAGCAAGGAATGTTCCTACCCAAATCGGAACAGCTGCAAATTGGAGAAATATTGATGTCGGAGCATCTCATTCCCTGGGAGTAAAACTGGATGGAACATTATGGACCTGGGGTGCTAATGCCAATGGGCAGTTAGGTAATGGATCTACTGTTGGTAAAAATATTCCAACCCAAATAGGAATAGGAAACAATTGGCAAAGTATCAGTGCTGGTAATAATTTTAGTTTTGCTAACAAAACTGATGGAACACTTTGGTCGTGGGGAGCCAATGAATCTGGTCAATTAGGTAATATAACAAGTGGATCAGTACTATTTCCTACACAAGTGGGTTCTTCTTCAGATAATATATTGATGTCTTCCGGGATGTATTATACTCTTGTAAAAAACATCGATGGAGTTTTAAAAGTGTGTGGAGATAATAGTTATGGACAGTTAGGAGACGGAACAAATAATCCGAAAAGTACTTTCGTCTCTTTGAGTTGCCCTTTAAATTGTCTTCCTCCTACACAGTTTTTAACAACTAATATAACTTCTGCAACAGCTACTATTAACTGGACAGGATCTAACCCAACTCCTAATGCGGGGTACTATTACTTATATAGTACAAGTCCATTTATTGGAGGTATACAGGGAACGACCTCCTCTAAAACAGCAAATTTGACCAATTTATTACCTAACACTGTTTATTACTGGTGGGTAGCATCTAATTGTGGAAGCAGTCAGGGTGATTGGGTATCGGGTGGATCTTTTACAACGCTTACCACCACTGCAACAGGTTGCTGGGAAACTGTGAGTTCGGGTTCTTTCTTTGTTTTAGGAATAAAAACAGATGGAACACTTTGGGCCTGGGGAGAGAATTTAGCGGGACAATTAGGAGATGGAACAACAGTTTCAAAAAATACTCCAACACAAATTGGAACCGACAATAATTGGCTGAAGGTATCTGCAGGAGATAGTCATACTGCTGCCATTAAAACAGATGGAACACTATGGACATGGGGAGATAATCAAAATGGACAATTAGGTAATGGAACTAAAATTAAGAGAATTACTCCAGAACAAGTAGGAACAGAAACAAACTGGGTAAGCGTTTCTACTGGGGATTATTATACATTAGGAATAAAATCAGACGGAACATTATGGGCTTGGGGATATAACGGAACTGGTCAGTTAGGAGATGGTACCACTATCCTTAAAACTGTACCTGTACAAGTTGGAACAGCAAATGATTGGAAAATAGTAACAGCTGGCTACGGACATACTCTTGCCATTAAAACAAACGGAACACTATGGGGCTGGGGAAGCAACGCTTATGGACGCTTAGGTGATGGAAATTCAACTGTAACCTCAACTACAATATCAATTCCCACTCAAATAGGAACTGCTGCGGATTGGAAAAGCGTGAGTGCAGGAAACTATCATTCTATAGCTCTAAAAACAGATGGAACGCTTTGGGCCTGGGGAGATAATTTCGAAGGACAATTAGGTGATGGAACCAAAACTCTTAGAAGTATTCCTATACAAATAGGAACCGCAACGGACTGGAAAAGTGTAGCGACTAACCATTTTAATTCTTCTGTAGGAATCAAAACCAATGGAACACTATGGGCATGGGGCAGAAATACCTTAGGACAGTTAGGTGATGGAACTAGAGCAGACAGACTTGTTCCAACACAAATTGGAACCGTCACTGATAGAAAAATAGTTTCAGCAGGGCCATATACTACATTCGCTATAAATAATGATGGATTTTTATCAGCTACCGGAAGTAATGAATACGGGCAGCTGGGAGATGGTACTACTATTTCAAAATCTATTTTTGTACCTGTTGGTTGCCCTACAAGTAATTTAGCGGTTGCAGAAGTTTCAGGAAAGACAGAAGATAAGCTGAAAGTCTATCCTAACCCGGTACAGGATATCCTTACGGTCTCATACGATCAGAAGATTCTTTTTGTAACGGTTTACAATGCGGCAGGACAGCTGATTCTTACTAAAGCAATTAATGATACAAAAGGAACCATTGATGCTTCCGGGTTCGTATCTGGCATTTATCTGGTTAAAATAAATGCTGTTAATGACTTTGTAAAAACAGTAAAAGTTATCAAACGATAAATTCAATGGTTACCGATATTGAGGGTTAAAACATTGGTAATCTTAGTCTTTTCTCAATAGATAGCGTCACTTATTTTAAGTGGCGCTATTTTTTTATAGAGTTGTAGATTTATATAAATTGTATATTTAATCTTTAAAATCACAGAATGAACAAAGCTGATACCCTGAAAAAATATATTGAAACAGAAAGTTTTGAAGAACTGAGTGCACTTAATAGCCAGCTGATCTTCTGGGTAGATTGGCGGGAAGAAGATGATGCCATAGTTGAATACTGCGAGAAATGCATTAATACAGGCACTCTGAATGCTGAAATGGGCTATAGCGGAGATGAGCTTCTCCTTACCATCAAATACAAAGACCAAGTCTTCACTGAAAAAGTTATGGATCGGGATCCTACACTCATTTTCTTAAATAGAGTATTACAGCCGGACTATGAAATCAGATTCTGTAAGGGAAGCGACGGATCCGATACTTTAGCCTTTTTACCATTATCAAAAGCAGAATGGCTGGAATTAGAAAATATTCACGGCAAAGAAAAACTGGATGATCTATTTGAAGTCATCAATCAGGATACCCAAATGTTCAGTAAAGAATGGGATTTTGAATAGAGTGGTAGCTTTGTAAATTACTGTATAACAAATTATTACAATTTTAAAATCATGAAAAAAACATTATTCATTGGCCTTCTTCTATTCAGTATTTTCACTATAAATGCACAGACTATAGAATCAGCAAACCGCAGCACCACAGGTTATATCAAATCAGATGGAACCATAGAAAGCAGCAACCGTTCTACAGTAGGGTATATTAAGCAAGACGGAACGATTGAAAATAAAAACCGCTCAACCATAGGATATATCAAAAGTGATGGAACCATAGAAAACCAAAATCGCTCCACAGTAGGATACGTTAAAAAAGATGGTACGGTGGAAAACAGCAGCCGTTCAACCCTTGGTTATATTAAAGATGATGGAACTGTAGAAAACAGTAGCAGAAGTACCATTGGTTATGCAAAAGGTATTAAAAAAGAATGGGCAGCGGTAGTATATTTCTTTTTTAAGTTCGATTGATTGAGCTGAGTGAAGAAGAAACAATTCCGTTGAATAAACATCCTCGTTAAGTTGTTGTTGTAATTGTTATTTTGTTTGCTTGAAACAAAATCTCCGAAGCCATTGAACTTCGGAGTGTAGGAGAGAATCCTTAACAATCTTTTCATAGATGAATATAAGCCTTTCCGGCTTTAGTCATTTACTTTTTTGCTGTCAAAGAAAAATTGTCCAGATAAACAGCCTGATGGATCCCGTTCAATAAAACTTTCAGACCTAAATGAGTCTCTTTTTTTATAGAAATATTAAATGTTTTTTTATCTCCCGTTATTTTGGATGGCTTAGCGATTGAAACATATGATTTTTGATCGGAAGTATTACCTACTGAAAAAATTTCCAAAGTGGTTTCTCCTCCGTTATCCGAAACGTCAAGAGTAAGACTGTAGTTTCCTTCTTTAATTTTTGGAGTCACCAAATACATATTTTCCCTCGGGCTGTTCATAGAATAAAATATAATCTTTTTATCACTAGCATAAAGCATAGTCTTTCCACCTGCCTGTGCAGTCCAGCATTTATTGATATCCTTCCATGTATCAAAATTTTCTATGATGGTAGATTCAGTTTTGCATTGTGCTTTTGTCGTTAGAAATCCTCCCATAGTTATCAGCCCGGTTAATACGACTCTTTTCATATGTTATTTTTATTTATTTTATGTAAAAATAAGCAAAAAAAGATTATGCTTGAAACATTCAGCTCAAAGAAGGGCAATAGAGTTTTAGAAAATAAAGACTGGAAAATAGAAAGGCTGGAAGCTGGAAGAGGGATGCTGGAAGTTGTTTTAAGTTATAATAGCAGAAGTTCACCACAAAAAACAAATTGTCTTAAAAACACAAAGCTTTATTATTAATATATAATATTCTAAACGTACTGATAGCCACAATGCTTCATCCGCGACACAGTCGCTTCTCTTTGCTTCCTAAGATAAAACAGTAGAATCATTCATTCTTTGCGTTTCAAAAAGACTCTAAAGTCAGGAAATTTCGGAGAACAGAGGAATTTTAGAAAATAAAGACTGGAAAATAGAAAGGCTGGAAGCAGGAAGAGGGATGCTGGAAGTTGTTTTTAAGTTATAATAGCAGAAGGTCACCACAAAAAACAAATTGTCTTAAAAACACAAAGCTTTATTACTAATATATCATATTCTAAACGTACTGATAACCACAATGCTTCATCGGCGACACAGTCGCTTCTCTTTGCTTCCTAAAATAAAACGGTAGAATCATTCATTCTTTGCGTTTCAAAAAAGACTCCAAAGTCAGGAGACTTCGGAGAGCTGGAAATTTATCTGAAATAGAGGTTTGGATTTTAGCACCATAGTTTTATCCAAATTAGATATCCAGTCTATAAATATATTCCTCAATTTCCGCTTGTCTGGCATTGGCAAAACCTTTATCTGTACCAATTCTGATAAAGCCACAGTTTTCCAGAACCTTTTGTGAACCCAGATTATCAAAGGCAACACGCCCAAAAATAGGTCTGGCCTTTTCAAGAGTAAGAAGAGCTTTTAATGCGGTGGTGGCAACTCCTTGTCCCCAGAATTTTTTATCAATCCAATAGGTGATTTCTGCATCACCTTCCATTACAAACTTGGCGATGCTTCCTGCAATAACATCATCAACAATAATAGTTTGGTTGTTTACAGTGGGGTCATTGAGTAGTCTTGTATATTTGGTCAGATAGGCTTCTTTGTTCTGAGAATCCTTTGATGTAAATGCTGCCTGGTAGCCCGCTTCATCATCAAGCTGAATTTGAAAAAGAGTTTCTAAATCTGTTACTACAGTAGGTCTTAGGGTTATATCTTTCATTTTGAGTGATTTGTAATTTGATCTTCAAATATAATTAAATAATATGCTCCGAAAAGAAGGATTGTATGTCGCATTTATCAGAAAGGGAATAGCATGGAGAAACCATAAAATGTAATACACATTTAATGCTGAGGTAATTCCCATGAAAACAGAATCCGGTAGTTTAGTATGCGATTTATAAACAATGAGTAAGGGTATTATTTCTAAAATTTAAACCATGATTCAAAAACAAATATTAGGGTGGATGCTTATGCTGGCAGTAACAGGGATAGGATGCCAGGATAATCAGCTAACTTCAGCTTCCATGGAAGAAGAACTTCTGTCTCCAGGGAATAAGAACAGAACAGCAGCTGCAGAGGTAAGTGTGAATCCTTTTGTAGACACAAGTGCTTATATCAATTCTGGCTTTAGCTTTTTAAATCCGGCTCAGGTTAACAAAAACCGTCAGGCCATTGGTGGAAATGCGTACACAGAAGTCTATGGCTTCAATATTCCGGAAGAAAACAGGGTAAGAGGAATCCGTTGGAATACTGATGATGAAACTACTTCCATCTGGCGTCCACAGGGCATTGCTGGATTTACCAAAGATGGCGTTCGGTATCTGTTGGTGAGCTGGTATGCGAAAGATGACGCTGAGTATAAAGGTTCCCGCATTACACTGATAGACATCAGCCCAAGTTCAAGTACTTACCTCACATATCGTCATATTCTGCTGGTACAGCCTGATATTCCAACTAACATCACCAATTATACTCAATATGGTTCTTATGCTCCACTCAAAGTACATGCCGGCGGTATTGCCTATTTTAAAGGGAAAGTATATCTCAGCAGCACCAGCCTTGGCGTTCGTGTATTTGATCTGGATAAAATTATCGAGGTCAGTACAGGAGACACTACCAATGATAAATGCGGTAAAGATGCCAATGGTAATTTATTTGCCTTCAACTATCGGTATATATTACCCCAGACAGGATATCAGAAGATCAATAATGCCAGCCCTTTCTCTACTATACAGGTGAATGATGAAGGAACCCAGCTCTGGACTGGTCAATACTATGCAGGCAGTGCCGATGCTTCTATTGTTCCTAAAGTCTTTGGTTTCCCTATTGATGCTGGTGGAACACTTCAAAACTCAGGAATTGTAAGTGTAACTCCCAAAAACAGTCTTTTTACTGATAATCATGCCCATGGCATTCAGGGCGTGTTCCGAAAAGGAAACAGAACATGGCTTTCCTGCACCGGATCTCCAAGCAATTCTTATGGTTCCAATGCAAGGTTGGCAAGATATACGGACGGAGCCGATGATACCGTGCGCTACCGATGGCCTTATGGCGCAGAATCCCTTTATTACGAATCCCAATACAACTATTTGTGGAGTCTTACGGAATATGAACCCAATGCAGGAGCGCAGAACGGAAGCCAGGTGAATCGATGTATTTTTGCCGTGGATTTTTCCAAGTATGAGTAGAGGTTTGTAGAATAGGGTTAAAAATAAAAAGCATCATTACAACAATGATGCTTTTTATTTTTATTGCTTGGAACAGGTGTTCTTAAGTAGGGACAGTTCCTTACTTTCTGCAAGATTTGATGAGGAGACGTTTCCCTCCAACTCCATGAAAAGATTTTTTGGGTGTTGATGAGAACTTGCCAGAAAAGAATATCATCAATCCATATATCCATCTGATAAAAATGCTGGATGCAGCACATCTTATCCTGGAAAGAAGAGGGGAGAAGGTTTAGAGGTTGGGGGTTGGAAGAATGAGGCTGGAAATTATTTTAAGTTATAATAATTGGATAGCCATAACAAAAACAAATTGCTTTAATAACGCAAAGATTTTATAACATAATTGTAATATTTTAAGGGAACAAAGATGGAATCAACTTTCATTGATTCTTTCTAAGCGTACATATAGCCATATTGCTTCATCCGCGACATTGTCGCTCACCTTTGCTTCCTTAAGATAAAACAGTAGAATCACTCATTCTTTGCGTTTCAAAAAACTATGCAAAGTTTCCTGACTTTGAGCCAATACAAAAAAGCCATAAATGCACTGTAAAACCAGGAAATTTTAACTTTAAAATTAGCGCACAAGAAAATATATTCCGGCAGCAATTCCGGCATAAGCAAGAACGGTAATAATATCAGCGATGGGTTGTGAAAAACGTTTTTCCGCAATTTTGTCACCATTGATCTGGTTCTTATGGAACTTCAGTGTTTTTTTAGCATTATGAGTAGGATGTACTACCAGGCTGTCACCTTCCCATCTGTCAACGATAACTTTATAACTCTTGCCGTCAACGTCAATTTTAACATTCTTATTGGGAGACAGTTTCTCCTGGATATTGATGGGTACGGGAGCTTGCTGAGAACTCATATTTTGAATTTCAGCGGCTGTATTTTTCATTGGTGAAGAAGCCATATTGGCGGAAGCTGAAGTCTTTTTAAGGTCCTGCTTATTGCCAGTTGATGTATTCGCTTGCTTTTTTACCTGGTAAGTATAGCAGCTGGTAAGAGAAAATAATATGACGATGAGATAAAGATTCTTTTGCATTGTTTAAATTTAAGAATTAAACGGAATATTTGATGTTTTCTTTTGAAAAAACCTGTTTTTTTGGAATAGGAAATCAACTTCATTGATTTTTCTAAGTGAACATATCCATATCGTTGCATCAGCGACTTTGTCACTCATCTTCGCTCGGTTAATATAAAACAGAAGAATCATTATCCTTTACGTTTCAAAAAACAGTTTCGCCAAAATTCCCCAAAGTCAGAAGTGAAGAGTAAAGCAGACAAATATCTATTCAATATAGCTGTCATAACTTCCTTTTCCCTGCATCCAGCTTCAAGACCAAAAAGCCTTCCAGGATCATTGGAAGGCTTTTCTGTTATTTAAAGATTTGCTGGTCATAAAGAAGGTTATCATCTTCATCAAAACTTATAATGGTTACTTTATACTGTTTTGCACTGTCATTATTGAAGAATTTAATCCTTGGCGGAACATAATCGCTGTCAAATAAATTAGGATTCCAGTAAAGAGTTTCGCGGGTGTCATTTTCAATTTTGGCATCCTCATCTATCATTTCAACAAGAAATTCTGAAGGTTTATCATAGCCTTTTATCACCGCTGAATTATTCTTGGGAGCTTCTTTTCCGTTGTTTTTAGATTTCATATTGCCTTTCATGGTATAGATAGCTACTGCATCGCCTATTAATCCTGCTCCTTTCATAATTTTTACCATAGCAATATTATTGATAGGCAGGGTAGAGATCATGGTAGGATCTGTCTGGATTTCATCCAGATAAAGCTTAGCCTGCTGCCCACGGATATAAGGGACACTTATCCCTGAATTATTTTTTTGAAAGGTTAAGCCGGCAGCTCTTCCCTGTAGCCAGTCTAATATATTGATCGCCCCGTTGGTTTGCTGATCTTCATTCACAAAATCAAAGATCGTAGAGTTCATAGAGCTGAACATTCCGGTGGAAAGCTGCTTGTCCAGTTCTTCTTTCGGGTCTTTCTTTTTCCCTGTTAATGCAACTTCCTTAATCTCCTGTACTTCGGCACCCTCAATTTTTTTATTGTTCCTCTGGGTATTGATAGCTTTGGAAATGGCTGTTGGAAGCGTCTTGTTTCCATTGGCTTTTACCAGCTTATATTTTGTTTCCGGGAAATTGCCGGTAAACTGTGTAGGATTTACCAATGGTTCAGCTGTTACAAATAAATTATCAGCATTTGATTCTTTCCCATTCTCTGAATTGGCAAATAAGGAAACCGTTAAAGGTTCATCATTGCTAATATTATTTAAATAAATATATCCACTTTGATCAGTTTGAAACGGGCTGATAATGGGTTCACTCTTACCTGATTTCAATAATAACATCACACTGGAATTAGGCATCAGGGAACTATTCTTAACAGGTTTTACCTTGTAGGAAAGAAATTTCTGAGATTGGGTTTTAATAGCTGGTACAGTTCCGCTCAACACAGAATTCCAGTCGAATCTTTTCCATTTTTCAGAAATAAGAAGAGCATCTAAGGCTTCACTGTTTGCATTTTTAGAAAAATATTGGGCCGGGCTGTCTATTTTTGTTGTAAAGTCCCCTGTTAGCCACAGTCCACTTAAAATATTGTCTTCTTCAGGCTTTTGGGTTCCATCATCCTCACTTACGAGTACGGTGTAATTTTTAAAATAGGATTCCGGGGAAAGATCAATACTATTGAAAGATCTTGGAGTTTGTTTGATGCTCTGACCTATAATTTCAGCTTTTGCAATCTTTAAATCATTAGGCTTTATGAAACACAGCCTTTGAGCAACCAGATTATCCTGATCGTCAAAAATAGCTAATTGAAAAACCCCGTTAGCACCATTACTCACTTTGGTAGGTATAAGACTTGAAGCTTCATTGTTCAACTGCTTAATAGTAGCCTTGTAGGCAAGATGATTATTGATGGTTCCTACAATTTTATAATTTTGAAGCTGCTGTTTTAGGTTAACTCCTTTTAAGGTATATTTAATTCCCTCTTTTGAGCTGTTAACTTCTAAATGGATACCACTGTCTGCAACCTGCGGAAGATCTATTGTTTTGCTTTTCCCTATATTATCCTGAATAATGGCCTGGTATTTTTTTCCCGAAGCAGGAGTTAGGGTAAAAGAAGCCACATTTTTATCAAAAGATTTAAAGGTAGTGATAGAAACATTAGGGTTTTGTGCATCTACTATTTTTCCGGACCAGTTTTCCGGTAATGTAGTATTGCTACTTAATCTTACGGCAAATTTCGTAGGCATACCGTTAATGAAATTGCCGCCTTCCGGAAAAGCTTTTGCAGACCAGTCAGAGCTTTTGGAAACTACCAATGACTCTGTAGAGTTAGGATTGTACACTGGAAAAGATTTAACGATCTGGAAATCCTCACTAAAGTTGGTCATATAAGGTGTGTAAGCTCTTACAAAATAAACCTGTTCCGGGAGGTCTTCTTTCAGTTGAAAATCTCCGCTGCCTTCTCCATTAGTGAGAAGCACCGTTTTCCAGTCTATTAATTTTTTATCAGAACTGTACAATTCTACAAATAGGGTAGTAGATAAGGCAGAACGGTTATATCCATCAAATACAAAGCTTTTGAACCAGATTTTGTCCCCTGCGGCATATTGTGATTTGTCGGTAAGTACATATACTTTTTCCTGTTCGTAATGATCTTCAAGACTTGTGATTGCTTTTTCCAGTTTCGTTTGGGCCAGTATAGGTTGCACCATGGAAAGAAGCAACATCCCGAATATATTTTTCATAGAAATCTTAACGCATTTTAATTCAGTGCTAATTTAGTCATTTAAAGATTTGAAAATTGATATTTCGTCTGTTATTTCAAAAGAAAAAATAATGTTGATAGTACCTTGAGGATCACTTTATCTATTTTTAAAAAGGGATACTGGTTAAGGATCTGTTCATGCTAAAAAATATCTCTCTGATAGAAAAATGTTTTGTTGTTTACAAAAAGCATATTCCCAATGAGAGAGATTTGTATATTTTACAAAGATTTGAGATTTATTCCTTATTCATTGGATTTTTATTGGCCATTTTTGCAAACCCCATATGGTATAGGATATTGGCTCTTGTACCTTCTTTGTGGTGGAAATTTTCCATGGTATTTAAAATATCTTCCTTAAAGCCCTGTCTGGAATACTGCCTGTTTACATCGTCGATATATTTTTTTCCCAACTGGAATCTGTTGGCTCCAATAACATCCATAGCCGCTCCTTTAGAAAGGCTGTAAGCTTCATTTCCATATTTAGATTTATTTATAATAGGATTCAGATGCATATCAATAGCTTGTTTCACTGCAGATGCTTTCTTTTTATCCTGACTGTGTTTTAAGCAAAATTGCTGGCTGAACTCGCCACCGTAATTTGCAAAGCATTGTTTTGAACATATATGATTGTGATTATCCGTTAATCCTATATCATGCAGGAGAGATGAAACAAACAGCAATTCAGTATCTACTTTCAGATTTTCGGATATAGCAAACCCGCAGCTCCAGAAATAGGTTCTGTATGAATGGTAGAACAGGGCAGGATTACAGTGCTCCTGAGCCTCTTTCACAGCTTTTTTTGCAAGCGAGGAATCTGGTATGACAATATCTTTAATATCAGTGTTTGCATATTTTTTTAAGCCAACAGAAAGCAATATTGTATTAATGTTTTCCTGTAATTTAGATTGTATAAGCATGAGTTTGAACTTTTTGATTTCACTTTTGCTTAAAATGCCGGATGCCGGTAAAATAATTTCCATTGAAAAGTAATTTGATTTATGTTTGTAATTATTTGATAATGTATTAATTAAATTTCAAAACATACTATTTAGTATGCTTTTGATTGAAAAAAATTATCTTAAATTTTTCAGGAAAATTTTTAATTCATTCAGATAATATATATAAACTGACTGATCGTTTTGGAGCTTACCAAAGTTGCGTATCCCCCAATAACCGGAAAGAATAAAAAATGTAGCCTGCTTTGTATTAACATCCTCTCGTATGAAAGAATGCTTTTTTCCGTTTTCCAATATTGTGATGAGACGGTGCTCCCATTCATCAGCTTCTTTTTTTAAAGCTTGCCTGAAATTTTCATGCCATGGCGTCATTTCCTGTACCAGATTGGAGATAGGACATCCATATTCCACTTTCATAAATTTATTCTCCATAAGCAGCTTATACATCATATTGTATATTGTTTCTACAGGATCCAGGTTTATGATTTCAGACAATCTGAAATCAGATCCTATAGATGCCGATCTCAATACTTCATTAACAACGGCAATACCCATTTCATCTTTATTCTTGAAATGATAGTAAAAAGCCCCTTTGGTTACCTTTGTTGTAGCAATAATCTCATCAATGCTCGTAGCCTGATATCCCTTTGTATAAATAAGCTCATAGGCTTTCTGTAGTATATTTAATCGTGTAAGTTCAGCTTTTTTCATAAAACATACTAGTTAGTATCTTTTGCAAATTAACTACATTTTTTTGGATTTACAAACTAAAAGAGCAGCATAAATGATCCGGCTGTTGAAAATCTATGGTCAATGTTTTTGATCGTAAAAAGGCAAAGCACAGTTTCTACAAAAGTGAACGGGCAGTGTAGAAAATAAAGATAGCACCAATAATCATGGTGCTATTTATATATGAATGAATTGACAATTATTGAGACACAGAATATTATTCTATCCAAAGATGTCCCATGGAATAGGTTCTGGCTTTTCCTGCTACAATCACCCTTTCATTTTTGTTTTCACAATAAAGCTGGCCGCCTCTTTCTGACAGCTGGCGGGCAAAAAGCTTATCCTTTCCAAGCCTTAAAGACCAGAACGGAATAAGAGAACAATGGGAAGAACCTGTTACCGGATCTTCAAGAATAGACGATTGCGGTGTAAAATACCTTGAAACAAAATCACTGTCTGTACCTGCCGCTGTTACCACAACACCTCCGGGATCAAGATTGATAAGATCAAGAATAGATTTATCAACGGTGATCCTTTTAATATCTTCCTCAGACTCATAAACCAGTACATAATCTCTGGATTTGAAAACTTCTTTAGGCTGTATACTAAGAGCTTTAATGATTGTATCCGGAAGAGTAGATGGTTCAGGCATTCTTGAAGGTAAATCCATATAATAAAGCCCGTCTTTTACATCCACTGTAAGCTCGCCACTCAAGGTTTCAAAAACGAATTTGCTGTTCGGATAATTTAAAATGGAACTTAAGCAATAAGCTGTGGCAAGGGTAGCGTGTCCGCATAAATCCATTTCTATTTCAGGAGTAAACCATCTCAGATGAATCGTATTGCCATTATCAATAAAGAAAGCAGTTTCTGCTACAGCATTTTCACGGGCTATTTTTAAGAGAACCTCGTCTGGTAACCAGGTCTTCAACGGAACAACACAGGCAGAATTTCCCTGGAAAATATTTTCTGTAAAGGTATCTATTTGAAATAATTCTAGCTTCATAATTGAGAATTTTTAGTATATAATATTTATTTTTCGGTTAGCTTTTGGGATGATTGCTTTTGTTTTTTAAACGCTGAAAAACCTTCTGAAGACTCACTTTTTTCTTTTGTTTTTGAAGAAAATAAAGGATGTTTATTCAATAATTTTAGGGTAGGTGATTCAAAGTCCCAGCCCATACTTTTTTCAAGAAAATAAAAAACAGCGCCATCATGGGTTGTAATTTCAATGAAATAGGCTGGAAATTTATTCAAAGCATGTCGTACAGGCATAAAGGCTACTTCTTTTATCTGTTCAGCAGGATAAGGGGTTTCATTAATGATGAGACCATTATCAGTTAGAAAAACATTGGCAAGAGAAAGGTTTTTTTTCAGGATCCAATAATCTGATGAACATACAAAAACAAGAAACAGCAAACATAGAATAGCTGAACAGGCCAAATTGAAAGGATCTTTTTCTTCGGTAAAAAAATAAAGCGATATTGAAACTATTTGAATAAAGATAACAATGAATCCATACCTGAAAAAGAAGAATTCGAAATAACCTGGATTTAATTTTTTCATGAATAATCGTGTTGGGTTTTGCTGCATTGAGCTGGCAGAAAATGTATTCTAATCCATAAAAATACGAAAGTTTATAGGAATATCTGCTCTGATATTTCTCAGGGCTTATAGAAAAGCCTGTTTATAGATAAAAAATCTGCTTGCGGGAGCAATTCATTTAATAAGATCCATTATGGATATCTAGAGTTACATCTAATTTGTTTTCGAATTATATCTATTGGGTTAAGGCGTTATATATGAGGTGTATATGATAATTTTGGCCCTACTGAAATATGAAAAACACAAAATTGAGATATGAAGCTTAAAATGCACCAAAAAAACTATTTTATAATAGTTTGTCAGGCATTTTAAGTTCACCGAAAATATTGTAACCTGCGAAATACCGGTTTTATTTGGGAATTTATTCTCGATTGAGACTGTATCAGATAACTGATTTTAGTATTATCAAGGCTTTACCATAATTCAACCTTTAAAAAAACAAACAAATGAAAGAAAGAATACGTTTTCTGATACTCTCCTGTGGAGTGTTTTATTCTTCTGTTAATCCATTATTTTCCCAAGTAGGGATAGGATTAAAAAATCCTCAGGGGGCTTTACATGTAGATGGTGCTAAAGACAATGCCGCTACGGGAAATCCAACCGCAGCACAGGTTGCCAATGATGTTATTATTAACAAAACAACAGGCTTTGTTGGTGTGGGAGTCTTTAATCCTCAGGTAAAATTGGATATGAGATCTGCAGGAACCGAAAATGCCTTAGGTCTCAGCACTACTACAATGACTGCTGTGGATGCCGGTGCAGGAGCAGTGAGGTATGATGTTGCCAATATCCCTGTAGGGCCCAAAATTGAAGTTTCAGATGGAGTGGTTTGGCATAAAGCTTATATAGCTCCTCAAAAAGCTGTAGTAGTAGCCCGTAAAATAGCCACTCAATCCATCATACAAAATTCAGCTACCAATATCAACAATTGGAATGTGGTGCGGGACATGAGTAACAGCTTTGATGCTTCTTCAGGTATTTTTACCGCTCCCCGTGATGGTACCTATACCTTTCTATTAACATTTAACTTTAATGGAGCCGTAATTAATGACGGATCCAGAGTAGAATCACAATTTTACGATACTACAACGAACACAGTACTGGCATCTGTTTACAAAACTTTCGGACAATCTATGACCGGTACTGCCGATGATGCCAATTCCACTCGTTCTACCCAGGCCGGAGGATCAAGTACTGTGACTCTTACTTTAACAGCAGGAAAAAAGGTCGCAACCAGGCTTTGGCATAATCTGGTATCAAGTGGTTCTGTAGCACTCAGAGTGACTACTAACCCTGCAGATCCTACGAATCCTGATGATGGATTTAACAATTTAACCATTATAGAACATTAAAAAATAGATGATTATGAAATTGAAAATTCGTTTTGCTTATCAGGTAATGACCTGTATTCTATTTTTTTCTTCGGCTAAGATATCAGCCCAGGTAGGCTTTTTTACAGACAAACCTGTGAAACCACTGCAGATTGATGCTGCAAAGGATAATGGCTCTACCCCAGATGCTTTAAAATTGTCTAATGATGTAGTGGTAGATTCAAACGGGAACCTTGGCGTAGGGGTTTTAAATCCTGTAACCAAAGTAGATCTCCGTTCACCGGATAATAAAGGACTTATTGGTTTAGGAACCGGTACACAAACACCTGCTGAGGCTGGTGGCGGCGCAATACGCTATAATGTAAATGGCTTTTTAGAATATTCTGATGGTGAACAATGGATTGCTTTACCTCTTACAGCACCTACCAAAGCCCTTGTAAATGCCAGTAAGAGTACGGCTCAGAGTATCGGAAGCGGTACTACGGTTTATATATCAGACTGGACCGAAACTGTAGACCTGGGAACAACTCCCAACGGAGATTTTAATTCTTCAACCGGTATATTTACGGCTCCTCGTGATGGTTTTTACCTGGTATCTTTCAACATCACTTTAGCGAATGGCACTATTCCGAAAAATACTTTTATAGAGACCGCAATAGAAAGCGACCGCAATACCGAGAATATTCAGACTTTTAAAACAGTCAATTCTTATCCTGCATTTCAGGCTGGGGCAGTCAGTAATTTTATAAGTGGAAACTGCAATGCGATCTTTAATCTTAAAGCAGGAAATACCATTAAGTTTAGTGTTAAGCACAATATAGGTTCTGCGAGAAATACCCTGAATGACGGGAAATTAAACAATCTCAGCATTAGTGAATTATAAAAAACACAATCATGATACAATATAATAAAATAAAGATCCTGGCAGCTGCTTTTGTTCCTCTGCTTTTTTGGGTTCAGGCTAATGCCCAAATTGGGATGGGAGTAGATAACCCGACAAATCCTGTTGAAGTAAAAACGGATGCCGGCAAAGTGATAATTGATAATTCAGGTAAGATAGGAGTCCTGGTAGCCAATCCGAAAGTAGCAATAGATTTACGTAGTGGAATCAATGGAACGGTTGCAATAGGGAACACAGATAAAACAGCGGTACAGGCTGGTGCCGGTGCTTTACGTTATGTGGCAAGTCCAGCCATTGGGGTAAAAGGATATCTGGAGTTTTCTGATGGCACAAATTGGGTAAGTTTTTTCCCAAAAGGTAAACCCCGCATCGTAGTTATGGCAAATAAGGTGACTCAGGATACTTATGTGTTTGAAAGTGGAACACCCTCAGAAATAGGAACCAAGTCCGGAATTGTACAAAGACGATCCTCATATTTAACCAATTGGACTGAAAAACTGGATTCCGATTCTGGTGTCCCTACCGATAATTTCAATCCATCTACAGGGGAGTTCATTGCTCCCAGAACCGGAGTATATTTTGCAACCTTTACTTTTGCATTACAATCAAGCCAGGTAAATACCGGCGGAAATAATCAGACGGAAGCTATATGGGAAGTGAGAAATCCTGCCGGAACAATTACCCAAAGGATAAAAACGAACAACGGATACGCATCCGATACCGGGGCAAGCCCTAACGCAGTACCTGTAGGATCTGCCTGTACTGTAAGCGTTTATTTGAATAAAGGAGATAAATTAAGACCATTCACCTGGATTACGGTAGCATTTGATGGTACGGTAAGTCAGTTTGATGTTTCAGGCAGCGGAGTATACAATTCATTAACCATTGTAGAGCAGTAGAAAACCAATCTTTAATTATATACCATTTTTGCAAAAGGATAAACAAACGGCTGGAAAATATTTCCAGCCGTTACTTTATATTCTGAAAGAAATTCGGCTAACGTGCGGAAGGTATAAATAAGTTTTTGATAATCAATTCATTAAATATAGTTTTATTTGTTTTTTTTATTGTAGGTTTGCAAAACATTTATAAAACAGGTCACTGCCTTTGCTATTCTGTAATAGTTTAAAATCACAATTTTCTTTTCCAGTTTTGCTTTTTCAGCTACCAATTATAATCTTGATGGGTGAATAATTGAAGGTTATAAAAGTCTTACTATCAATAGGAGCGATATGTTATTGCTGGTCACTAAACAATATGAAATGGTAATGTGATAAAGCAAGCAAAATGATAAACCGGAAAAGTATTCTTTATTTGTTTATCCTTACACCAACTCAAATTCTGATAAACAGATTTGCTTACCAACTGCCGGATGACCGGAATTTATAATGAGCTTTAAAAACTTAAATTTAATCAATCCAATTGTTCGTGCTGTAACAGAATCAGGATATTCCAGACCTACGGAAATACAGCGTACTGCAATTCCCCATATTCTTGCAGGAAGAGATATTATAGGATGTGCACAAACGGAGACCGGTAAAACGGCTGCCTTTGCTATGCCTATACTGCAATTACTGAAAAGACATAACCCTGAACATCAGGAAATACGCACTTTAATTCTCACTTCAACCCGCGAATTGGCAATACAGATAGAAGAAAATTTAGGGGTATACAGCAAATACCTGCCTTTATCCCAACTTTCTATTTTTGGAGGTGTTTCAATAGGTGACCAGCTTGCTGCCCTGAGAAAAAGAGTTGACATTCTTGTGGCAACTCCCGGAAGGTTACTGGATCTGGTAAATCAAAGACATATAGATCTTTCTAAGATTGAAATATTGGTTTTAGACGAAGCAGACAGAATGCTTGATTTAGGATTTGTAAATGATGTTAAAAAGGTTTTAACCTTAATTCATTACTATAAATACACTATTTTTTATTTCCATAATGTTCATTGGCCCCTTACTTTTTTGTAAGAGGTTTTTTTAGGGAAGAAATGCCCGTTAAGGTATCAGATTCCTGTTGAAGCAGTTTAGACTTTTTAGGGACAGAAAACCATACGCTTCGGCGAATCTGCTTTGTTGGTTTTATCTTTGTTCTCTTACAATCTGTAGTCTCAAAAATGAAAGCTTTGCATCAGAAAAGAGGTTGTAGTACATGATCTTTTTAATTAAAAAATACTAAGAGCCAATGGGTTATATTCGTATTTTATTTGTAAGTTAGTGTTGCAAAAACAGTACGGTGTAAAAAGATACCCGGATGTTGATGGAGAAAGACTCATGCTGTATTATTTCTCTATGATTTAAAAGAATTGTATACACCAAAACCTAAATTTATTGAAATGAAAAAAACGCTGATTATTCTGTCAATAGGCGCTTTACTTGCTGCCTGTAACAAAAAGGCTGAACAGAAAACAGATGCTGCACAGGATACTGCCACAGTAGAAAATACCGCAGCTACGGAAAAATCTCCGGGAGAAACCGCTCAATTTGATATCAGTTCCATACCGGTTTCCAATGCAGAATTGGGTGAGTTACCTTTCTTCAGTTTTCCTAAAGGACTGGAATCTCAAAACAAACCTGTACAGAGAAGTTATGATATGCTGTTTTTTCCCCTTAAAGGCGTAATGACACCGATAGAAGGAAAAGTGTGGAAAACATACGTAGTTAATGAGAAAAGCAATACAGAAGACTGGTCGTTGCCCTATTTTTTGAAAAGCTATGATGATGCTATTACAAAAGTGGGTGGCGTAAAAATATTTGATGGTAAAGTTTCCCAGCAGGAGCTTGACAGAATAAAAGAAGATGCCAAATACTTTGGAGAAGAAGGCTCCATAGATTATTGGAACGAACCCGTAAAAGTATATGCTATAAGAAGACCAAATGGCGATGATATTTATATTCAGCTCTATGGAAATACAGCGACCGGAGCCATACAGATTTTACAGAAAGCCCCGTTTGAGCAGACAATTTCGATATTAAAATCTGATGAAATAAAAAAAGAACTAGATACAAAAGGTAAGGCTGTATTGCATATTAATTTTGATACAGACAAAGCGACCTTAAAACCCGATGGCAAAACAGCTGTAGATGAAATCACAACAGTCCTGAAAACCGACAGCAGTCTAAAACTTGCCATTAACGGATATACAGATAACAGCGGAAATGACGCCCATAATATTCAACTCTCAAAAGACCGTGCTACAGCAGTATTGAATGCGATCACCGCTTCAGGTATCGATAAAACAAGACTTTCAGCAGAGGGCTTCGGCAGCAAAAACCCGATTGCAGATAATAGTTCTGAAGAAGGGAAGGCGCAAAACCGTAGAGTAGAGCTGGTGAAAAAATAATGTTAACGCTGTAATAAAATTATATAACAATGATAGTCAGATGTTTTACCCTTTTATTGGGAATGGTTTGTGCTAACCTTTTTGCACAGGCTTCTGAAAAGATCACTTTTAAAGATACCCGGAACCACTATTTGAAATTAGTTCCGAAGGATAAAGCAGAAGGAATACTTGTTATTTTACCCGGTGGAGGCGAAAATGGCGAAAAAGTAATGAATCAGATTAATCTGGATAATCTTGCATTGGAAAAAAATCTTATTGTATTGCTCCCAACTTGGGAAGATGGGGATTTTGGATTTCATATTGAACAGAAGTTTTTAGATAGAATGGTAAAAGATACAGTAGAAAAACATAAAGTTCCTAAAGATAAAATATCAATTGGAGGACTTTCTGGTGGAGGTATGCTGGCTTTTACCTATGCTGAAAGAGCTGTTAGGGACAAAAATACCTATTTTATCCCCAATTCTGTATTCGCTCTTGATGCACCGTTAGATTACGAGAATATGTATTACAGGTTGCAGAGAGAGATAGAAAGAGACTATTCTGATATTGGAACTAATGAAGCTAAATATTTAACTGCTGAAATGGTTGCTGCCATTGGCACACCGGATAAAAACAGAGCCAATTATCTAAGAGAATCTATGTTTTCTTATCGTGAAAAAGATGGGGGGAATGCAAAATACCTTCTGAATATCCCTATTCTGATATATACAGAACCGGGAATTATATGGCAGATGGAAAACAGAGGAAGGGATATTTATGATCTTAATGTGGCAGATATTACGGCTATGATTAACCTTTTGCGATTTAAAGGTCACAAAAATGCTGATCTTGTCATCACCAATGATCGGGGAATTCGTCCGGACGGTACAAGACATCCTCATTCATGGAGTATCATGGATTCTAAAGAATGTTTAAACTGGATATTAAAGCATATGAAGGCATAAAGCTGCGATATTAGATGTAATATAAAAAAAGAGGTGAATCGGTTTGATTCATCTCTTTTTTATATTGTTCGTTATTAAGCTTCAATAAACTCTAAAAGATCTTTATTAATTGTTTCGTGTTCCGTAGTGGGCATTCCGTGAGGAAAACCGGGATACGTAATCAATTTTCCGTTTTTCAATAGTTTTGCAGATTTTATAGCAGAATTTTCGATAGGTACAATCTGGTCATCTTCCCCGTGAAGCACCAAAACCGGAATATCCACCGCTTTCAGGTCTTCAGTGAAATCTGTTTCAGAAAATGCTTTGATTCCGTCATAATGAGCTACAATACCACCCATCATTCCTTGTCTCCACCAGTTTCTTTGTACGCCGTCTTTTACATTGGCACCTTCTCTGTTGTATCCGTAGAACGGGAAAGTGAGATCAAAATAAAACTGGTTTCTGTTATTCAAAGTCTGTTCTCTGATCCCATCAAAAACTTCCATTGGAACCCCGTCAGGATTGTTTTCACTTTTTACCATTACCGGTGGAACAGCACTTATTAAAACTGCTTTTTTTGCTCTGCCGTTGGCATATTTATGTACATATCGGATCACTTCACCACCTCCTGTAGAGTGTCCTATGTGTACCACATCTTTCAAATCAAGGAATTCTACAAGTTCTGCGGCGTCAGAAGCATATTGCTCGATGGTATGATTGTAGATATTTTGGCTTGAACGGCCGTGGCCTCTTCTGTCATGGGAAATTACCCGGTAGCCTCTCTGTAAGAAAAAGATCACCTGTGCATCCCAATCATCTGATGATAATGGCCATCCGTGGTGAAACATTAATACAGGTCCTGCTCCCTGGTCTTTATAAAAAATCTCTGTTCCGTCTTTTAATGTAAGTGTGCTCATAGTTTTGAATTTTTAATGTTAATGAATTTTTTATTTTATAATTTGTTGTTGTCTTGATTCTTTAGCAAATGTAGTACAGTTTGCTTTCACTGAAATTAATCTAGTTTAATTTCGTACCTATTGACAACATTTTTTTTGTTTGGGCCGTTTCATCTGCTTTATGGTCTCAATTTTTTCTTCAGACCATCATTAAATCTTAGCATTTTGGAATTGTCAAATAGTTTCTGAACAATGAAGTTTACACGCTTTTTTCTAATTTGCGGCCATAAAATAAATGTATGTTTCAAAATATTATCAAAAACATCTCACGGTTTGTGATCCTGACTCCGGAAGAAGAAAATATATATGAAGGTTTGCTAACGCTTCAGAAGTTCCCGAAGAAAACACATCTTCTGCGCGCAGGAGAGGTTTGCCAGTTTGAAGGGTTTATAAAAGAAGGATGTGTAAGAACCTATTATCTGGATGAAAACGGTTTTGAAGTAACCCTTCTGTTTGCGGTTGAAGATTGGTGGATTACCGATATTGATTCTTTTAATAATAGAACGCCCTCGAAGCTTTTTATTGAAGCCCTGGAAGACACCGAAATTTATATGTTGAATCCGGAAACCAAAGAGGAACTAATGCAGAAGGTTCCGAAGTTTGAAAGAGCATTCCGGCTGATGATGCAGCGGTATGTGGTGACGCTTCAAAACCGACTGGTTAACACCATTTCTCAACCTGCTACAGACCGTTATCTGGAATTTATCCGGGTGTATCCTACCATTCCGCAGCGTGTGGCGCAGTATTATATTGCATCGTATCTTGGCGTTTCAAAGGAGTTTGTAAGTACCATCAGGAAACGATTAGCGAATAAGGCAAAATAGATTAATAGTTGAATATTATAAAATGTCGGATATTTTTCTTATCCGGAATTTTTTTAGCAGGAAACTCCTACAATAATAGAGGAGTTTAGGCTGTTTTACTTAAAAAATATATAAAATTGAAAAGCAAGGTTAAAAACCTTGCTTAAAATAGTGCTGACCAGGTCTAGACCTGCAGTGTTGGATAACATTTTCTAAACGGCCTAAGCGCATTCTTGTATAGGCTCTCACAAACACTGGTTTCCAACCAGCGCAACGTAAACAATGTGTCATAATAGTGGATTTAATTATTAATGTTAATAACTCTTAAATCACATGACTTGTTTACGCTTACAAATATATTTTATTTTATGAAAAGAACAAAATAAAATATATTTACCTTAAGTTTTTGACCTCTTAAATAAGTAAGATTATACATAGAGGCATCTATTTGTTCCAAACTATAAGACAATCCTTATTTTCCTCTTTGATTCCCCATGCAGGAACGATGTTCTTAATTCGTTTTGTTTTATTAATATGAAGAGTTGCTATTAAGTTCTTATTTTGTCTACCATAATGAAATGATCTTTTTCTTAAATCACCTTGATATATATGTATTTGTAAATATTTGTCAGGAAAAAAATATTCTTTAAAATTGTTTGAGTATTTTTTTCTTTTTTCTGATTTTACAAGAGATACAATTTCCCGTATTTTATTTCGAATAAAATTTTCAATCTGGTCATCTGTAATATTTAAAAATACTCCGGCATTTTCAATTACATTATAATTTTTTTTACTGTGATGTTTAATGTATCTTACATCAATTACCTTATTCCTATCTATATTTTTTTGAAATAGAACTGTTTTATAAATTTTTATAGAATCTTTTTTTTCTGCTAAATATTTTTCTTCAAAAAAATATGTTCCATCAGTAATTATTACTTTTTTTCCTGCAAAATGTTCTCTTAGTTTTTCTAAATCAATGACTTGCCAACATGATAGTTGATATTTAGTTTTAATTTGAATGAAAAAATTATCATACTTTTTTGGGAGTAAATTTTCTAGCGTGATTGCTGTATATACTGCAGAAAAATTCATGAATTTTCTGCTATTTAAATTTGTTTCAACTAATAGATTGTATTGTTTACCTTTAGGTATTTCGCTGTCATAGCTATGAATTATATTCCAATCTTGATGATTTGCTTTATGTCTTAGTTCAATTTCCATAATGGATGCTGGTATAGCTATATTATGATTTAGTAAAACATCTAAATATTGGAAAAGGATTTTTTTATATGCTAAAATCAATGCATTTGTACAATTAATAAGATCATCGAATTCTTTAATAAATTGCGAAGCATAAAATGATTTAGTGTCTTTCTTATCCTTAAATTTGATTGTAGAAGATTCAAAAGTAACTCCCCCATGAGCAATCGCATTACGAATTGTATTGTTGTATTTATTTGTTAGGTCATTGAATATGTTATATTTTCTTAGAGTATCAATACAATTATATATATCAAGATTATCAATTCCTTTATTATTTTTTATTCTAAGATAATAAGCGATAGGTTTTAAAAACCCTAATAAGACAACATCAGTTATTTTTAAATATTCATAAACGATTTTTTCACTGAAAAAATACATTAATTCTGCATCATTATCCGGTAATAAATTTTCATGAATATCTTTTAAATTCAATTCATTCATTGTCTTGACTGCATGATTAAATTCAAAAGTAAGATCATTTAATATTTTTAAAAAGGCTAAAAAATCATTTGGATCATCAATTAAGTTATCTAAGAAAAAATTTAATTCTCTATAAATTTTTTTATCATAAAATTTGCTTGGAGATTCATAAATATATTCGCTTAATGAATAAAAATTATCATGTTTACATACCTTTAATTCAGGGAAATTATCCAATATTGCTTTTTTCTTTTTTTCCAGAATTTTATGTGTGAATAAATTTTTATCAATCATTTTTAATTTGTAGAGTTTTAATTATATAATAGGTTGTTATTTTAACAGATGGCTTTGAGTTAGTAAATTTTAGACTTGCTCCAAAGTTAGTCGTCTTTTGGGAAAAACTTTTTGATTAGCCTGCTATAATTTTTTCCAAAGAAATTGATGTAATTTCTTGTTTCTCTCTTTTTCAAAAGAGTTTTGTTTTTTTTTATACATGAAAAATTTTCAATATCGTTATAGAATATATGTTCGAAAACACATGCATACAAATCAAGCATAATTAAAGCTCGATGACATATTAAAAATGTTTTTTCTCTAGACCTAAGAATAACTCCAGAGTCTTCTTTATTTTTAAGATTTACATAGTAATGATTTGGAAATTGTGAAGAGTCAATGTGTGTTTTTGAACTAAGCTCTCCATAAAGAATACCAGTACTTGGATAGAACTCTTTTAACTTGGAAATTGATTTTGTAGGTGATTGGAAATCTTCAATTTCATTTCTGAATTGTGTATCGTATGCAAATGCAATTTGTTCTGTTATCTGTCGGGTTATTGCATAACATTCGTAAATATAATCATATTTTATCAACATTCTTAATGCACTAAAATTACTATCAAGTTTTTTATAAATTAAGCCACAATGAAAATAAGCAGTACCTTTCTTTTCAAAAATCTATATTATCTAATACTTGTTTATATTTAAGATAAATTTTTTCTTGAAATTGAAAGAACATATTTCTCAAATCATCATACTCTTTAAGTTCACTATTTTCATAACCTCTTTTATTTGCAAGCATAATTTCAACGTTATTTTTAAAATAACTACTTTTTAGAATATTATCCACAGAGGTATTCCCATAAAATAGAGTTCTTAAAGCAGCTTTTACATATTTTTCCTGCTCGAAAGTGAAAGTTTCAGGAACAATTAATGGAGTATCTGCGAACCAAATAACTTTGGTTTTGGCAAAATCAATTGAGTAAATGTCTTGTTTTATATCCATTATTAAGTTATTTTATTATTTGCATTAAAAGTTTAGTTGCAAAGTAAGTAAAAGACTGCGCATTCTTTTTGCGTAATAATATATGTTTAAAAATTAGAAGAATAATTTCTTGTAATAAAAAATCCCAACAAAAGCTGGGATTTGGTACAAGATATAATTTATTTACCTTGCTGTTTCTTAGGTGGTTTTAAAGAAGGTGTATTTCCTGGTGTCTCCTTATTATCACGCTGGCGTTTATCTGGTTTGCCAGTGGATTCTGCTATCCTTTTTGGTCCTGGTTTAAGTGCCATAATATTAAAGTTTTATTGTTAACTAAGTCAAATTTATAAATGAATATTTATATTGTCTTACGGCTTTCCGTAAACCAAAAATAAAAACCCTCTAAAAATTTTCAATCAGTATTTTCACGGAATTTCTAAATGATTTCGAAAATTTTGTCAAAAAATAATCCCAACTCTCGTCAGGATTATTCATTTATAAGTTTAAAGAAATCAGATAAACTAATTTTTCTTGCTTCGCATATTTTGAAAAGTGTTTCAACTGGTATTCTGTAGGCTTCTTCACTTTTAATTTTTCTAATGGTACTTTCTTCCACTCCATGATTTTTGGCAAAAGAATTTTGAGACTTGCCTTCTTGAAGCCAAGGTATCAACCATTTTTTTGTAATGTATGAACAAATTTTTTCGTTTATATCTGTCATAGAACAAATGAAATAATTAAATAATAAAAAATTACGGTCGATCGGCCGTAATTGAATTTCTTTTCTTACATTTATAAAAAAATACAAACCCATGAAAAAGATAAAAACAGATTTCGATTCCGGTTTCGGGCAGGTAAGAAGTGCTCTGGGTTACAGTTGATAGAAACTTTCTTTCAGTTCAATGAGCTGGATGTTTCCAAAGAAAGGCTCAGCAACATTATGAATTATGCAGTAAAGAGAAATAGCTGGATCAATGAAGATCCGGCAGTCATTTTCCAGTTTCATCAATCGATGCGGTCGTTCATCCGGGCAGGCTATCTCATCATGCTGAAGGACAGGAAATGGGCTATCGATACCCAGCAGGAAAAGATTTCCCCATGGGTGCTTGGCCTGCTTTCGGAGAAGGAATACCGGAATCCACTGCTGGTTTTTAAAAAAGCATTCAGGGAATACACCCTCAAAGAATTTGATTATTTTATGTCCGGCATCGTTTATTTCTCAATGGGCGTCTATGAAAATCTACCTGAAAGGAATATTGTGATGCCTTACATCCATACGGTTAAAATGCTGGATGCCGCACACCTTATTCTTCAAAGAAGGAGAGAAAAGAAGATTGAGCAAAGTGAGCAAAACACTGCAACTTCGTTGGTGGTTAAATGTACTTCTAAAACACCCGCTTCATCGAGTCAACAAAGTTGATTCTGCTTTCGGCCTCCTGAAATCAGCAGTATCAAAATAAAAGCCTTTGCGTTAATTAAAAATAATACCTGACAAATTTGCTCATATGATTGGTTTCCATATATTTTTCTCTCGCGGATTATGCAGATGACGCGGATTTTTTTAAACCTAACAAGTCTTTTGAGACCTGTTAGGTTTTCTGCCCTCATTCATAATAGATCTTTGCATTCATCTTTTTAATCAAAAAAGTAATTTAAAACATGATGTATTGAGTAGTGAGCGTAGAATTAACATTTTTGTAAAATACAATCGCACACATCCGGGAATATCATGCCATAATTTTTTCTATATTTAGAAGAAGTATAAAAAAGATAATGCCAATACACTCAATACCTCCGGATGGAGGCATGTTATATAAAGAAACAGATATGACTCAGTTTTTCCCTGAGCCATTAAATGCAATCACTGCTCTGTTATTTTTAGCCATAGCTATTTTTTGGACCGTTAAAATGAAAGGTAATTTTAAAGAATATCCTTTTTTAACCTACTGCTTAGTCTTATTATATATTGGTGCCATCGGGGGAACTGTTTACCATTCATTCAGACAATGGCCGGTATTTATCATGATGGATTGGATGCCTATTATGCTGCTCTGTTTGTCTGCCGGATTTTATTTTTTAGCGCAGAGCATCAGATGGTACTATGCTGTTTCGATGGTTCTCGCATACATAATACTCATGTTGGGTTTAAGAAATTGGGTTTTGATAGATAACACCTCTCTCTTTATCAACGTCAATTATGGCATCATGGCTTCATTTGTGCTTTTTTCGGTGTTAAGTTATTTGGTCTATACTCAATGGAAGGCCGGCAAATGGGTAGGCTTTGCTTTATTGTCTTTTGTTCTTGCGCTCACTTGCCGTATCGTTGATAAATGGGGATGGTTCAGTTTTGGGACTCACTTTTTATGGCATACTTTCGGGGCAATTGCAACATTTTGTATGTTCAATTACATCTATCTTACACAGAATATAGCGCGAAAAACGTAAGGCGTTTTCATTTTCTTTGAACGCTGATTCATCCATAAAGTCTGTTTAAACTTAACTACAAAAGTCACAAAAGCTTTATAAACACTTAAGTTATATACTTTGTGTATAAGAAGTACACTAAAGTTTGTTGAAAATCAAAGATTTTCATCTTTGTGAACTTAACTATGCAGTATTTTCCTTAAACTTTCTAAAGTGTACTAAAGTGTTTAAAAAATAAAATCTTTGTGCCTTTTGTGGTTTAATAAAAAATAAGCAGTTTTTCTATGAAATTCACAGTTTACTTCTTTTACTGTTGAAAGAAAGATGATTTACTTATATTTGTTCTGCAAAGTAAAATTAAATGTTCAAAAAAGTAAGCACTGTATGCATCCTTGGATTGTATACGGTTTTTTGTTCGGCCCAGCAGGTCCGGCCCTCCAAATCATCTGAAATTTACCGAGAAATCAAAACCCTTAAACAGTTGCCTAAAGTTTTATACCTTGCGGCCCATCCCGATGATGAAAATACGGGATTGCTGTCATGGTTAATCAATGACCAAAATGTAGAAACGGGCTATCTGTCTTTAACCAGAGGAGATGGTGGCCAGAATTTATTAGGTACAGAGCAGGGGGCTGCATTGGGTTTAATCAGAACGCATGAGCTTTTAGAGGCTAGAAAGCTAGACGGTGCCCAACAGTTTTTTACCCGTGCGATTGATTTCGGATTCTCTAAAAACACTACAGATACTTTTAAACAATGGAATGCAAACAGCATTACAGCGGATGTAGTCTGGGTAATCCGTAAATTCCGTCCGGATGTTATCATTTGTCGTTTTCCTCCTACTGCTGCGGCAGGTCACGGACAGCATGCGGCTTCAGCAGTGGTTGCAGAAAAAGCTTTTGAGCTGGCAGGGGATAAAACCGCTTTCCCGGATCAACTGAAATATGTGAATGTATGGCAGCCAAAACGCGTGTTGTGGAATACTTTCCGCTTTGGTGGAGTCAATACAACCGATGAAAATCAACTGAAAGTTACCGTTGGGCAATATGATGCACAACTGGGAATGGGTTACGGAGAATTGGCAGGGTTAAGCAGAAGTTTACATAAAAGCCAGGGTGCAGGAACACAGTCTATAGCCGGCATCAGAACTGAATATTTTGCCCACGTTATTGGCGAACCTGCAAAAACAACGCTTTTTGACGGAGTAACTAAAACCTGGACTTCACAAGGAAACGGTGATATTGACCAGTCATTAGATCAAATTATTTCTGCATTCAATTTCAATAATCCTGATCTTAGTTTACCTGCTTTGCTTGCTTTGCGAAAAAAGGTCATGGTGCTAAAAGATGCAGATCTGAAAAAGGATAAAATTAAATCTCTTGATCATATCATTTTAAGCTGTGCCGGATTTATGGGTGAGGTGGTTACCAATCAGGCTGAAGCTGTTGCCGGGGATCATTATAATTTCAGGTTAAATCTGATTTCAAGAGCTGCAAACCCTGTTGTTTTAGAAAATGTAAAATGGTTAAATCAATCAGAAAGCTTCAACAGAAAACTATCCAAAGATTCTTTGATTACCATTCAGCATGACATTCAGATTCCTGCGGATGCAGCACTCACAGAACCTTACTGGTTGGCAAAACCTCCTGTGAATTCGGCAACTTTCTCTGTTCCAAATGATACTTTAGTTGGGTTGCCAGAAGCAGAATCACCACTGAATGTTTGGGTTGGTTTAAAAATCGATTCAGAAAATTTTCAGGTTAAACTTCCTTTATCTTTCAAAAAATTAGATCCGGTGCGTGGCGATGTCGTTGAAGCGTTGCGCATTGTTCCTGCATTGGAACTGAAATTTACACAACCCCTTTATGTAGCTAAAGAAAATGAAGATTTACATTTGAGTTTAAATGTTAAGGTTAATTCTAATAAACCGTACAATAAAGGTATTCTCAACCTGATGTATAACGGAGAACGACTAGGGGGAACTACTTTAAATTCGGTTAAGGGAAAAGACTTTACCATTGATTATGTGATTCCAAAAACTAAACTTGCCACAATCAATTCATCCCGTTTGCAATTGGATGCTAATGTTGTCGCAGATGGAGTTACTTATAATAAAAAGCAACTATTAATTCAATATCCGCATTTACCTTCCTTGCAATATTTTACACCTGCCACAGCAACCGTTATGAAAGGCGATATTCAGGCGAAGATTAAAAAAGTTGGGTATGTAGAAGGTGCAGGCGATTTCATTCCTGATTTCCTACGCATTGCTGGTATTCAGGTTGATGTTTTGAAAGACGAAGATTTTTATGGCAATATAGATGAGTCTGCTGGAAACGGTAGCCCAAATAAGCTGTCACAATATGATGCCATCGTATTGGGTGTTCGTGCAAACAATACAGAGAAAAAGCTTGGGCGCTGGATGCCTTTCTTATGGTCTTATGTAAAAGCCGGAGGTAATCTGGTGATGCAGTATAACACGAACCAGGATACAACCGTTGACCAATTGGGAATGTATAATTTCAGTATTGCAAATAAGCGTGTTACCGAAGAAAATGCAGCGGTTACATTTTTAAATCCCAATCATAAACTACTGAACTTCCCAAATAAAATTACTGCGGATGATTTTAAAGGCTGGGTACAGGAGCGTGGAGCCTATTTTCCTGCTCAATGGGATGCTGCGTATGAACCGATTTTTGAAATGCACGATACAGGGGAAGAGCCATTGAAAGGATCAACTTTATATGCCCAATATGGAAAGGGTAATTTTATTTACACCCCATTGGCGTTTTTCAGACAGCTTCCTGCGGGAAATGTGGGTGCGGCACGTTTATTTTTTAACTTTTTATCTGCACAAAAAAACTGATGAGCAAACAACTTAAAAATTGGAATATCTGGTACATACTATTAGCTGTTGCATTGGTATTGCAGATCGCATTTTATTATTGGTTCACTAAATTCTGGGCATGAGTACTATAGATTGGACAGTTCTTATTGTTACACTTGTTGCAGTGGTGGTTTACGGCGTATTCATTGGTCGTGGCCAAAAAAGCAATGAATCCTACCTGAAAGCAGATAATAAAATGCCCTGGTATATTGTGCTGATAGGGATTATGGCTACACAGGCAAGTGCCATTACATTTTTGTCAGCGCCGGGTCAGGCTTATACAGACGGGATGCGTTTCGTTCAGTATTATTTTGGCTTGCCCTTAGCGATGATTGTGATCTGTATTACTTTCATCCCGATTTTTCAACGCTTAAATGTTTATACGGCTTATGAGTATTTAGAAAACCGTTTTGATAAAAAAACAAGGGTTCTCACTTCACTGCTTTTTCTTTTTTCCAGAGGTTTATCAACGGGAATCAGCATTTACGCTCCGAGTATCATTTTATCAAGCGTTTTAAATTGGAATATTTATTTAACCAATGTTTTAACAGGTGGTATTCTGCTGATTTATACCTATGTTGGTGGTGCAAAGGCGATTGCGCACACCCAGAAGTTACAGTTTCTCATTATTCTGGGAACCATGGCTTTTGCAGGGTACTTACTTATTCAGAATATGCCGAATGGAATTGGTTTTAATGATGCGCTGTATCTGGCGGGGAAATCAGGAAAGCTCAATGTAATCACCACAGAATTCGATTGGAAAGATAAATACAATATTTGGAGCGGCTTAATTGGTGGCTTTTTCCTGGCGCTTTCTTACTTTGGTACGGACCAGAGCCAGGTTGGGCGGTATATTACGGCAAAAGACAATACCAATGCAAAAATGGGTCTGCTGTTGAACGGACTGGTTAAAATTCCGATGCAGTTTGCCATTCTGCTGATTGGAGCTTTGCTTTTTGCTTTCTTCTCTCTAAAACCGGCTCCTATTTATTTTAACGAACGTTCTTATCAGTATTTAAAGGAAACAAAACCCGAACAGGCTGCCGTTTTTGAAAAAGAACATCAGGATTTACAAATAAAATTTAATGCAGAATCCAAAGAAATTTTAAAGTTGAAAGAGAATAATTCTCCCCAACTTAATAAAACAATTCAGGATTTTAAAAATACACAAACTGAAGTAAAAGCACTGCACGGAAGGGTAGAGGAAGCAATCAATAGTTCAAATTATAATGCTGAGAAAACGGATACCAATTACATCTTCCTGTATTTCGTAAAAAATACCCTGCCTGTAGGGATGATCGGTTTGCTGTTTGCCGTCATTTTCCTGGCCAGTTGGGGCTCAATTTCGGCAGCATTGAATTCCCTTGCCGCCTGCTCATTAAAAGATGTTCATCTGATATTTAAAAAAGATATTCCTGATGAGAAAACCGAATTGAAATATAGCCGTCTGCATACTTTAGCCTGGGGAATTTTCTCGATTGGTGTAGCCATGTTTGCCACTCAAATGGGTTCTCTTATTGAAGCTGTTAATGTATTGGGTTCTCTTTTCTACGGGCCGATATTGGGGATTTTTCTGGTCGCATTTTACTATAAAAAAATCACAGGTTCAAACGTATTTACGGCTGCCATTTTATCAGAAATTGTGGTTATTGCCGTTTATCAGTTTGATATCGTTTCTTTCCTTTGGCTTAACGTAATTGGAGCAGCGGTGGTAATAATATTTTCGGCAATCGGCTGTTTTATAAGTAGAAAGAAGTAAATTCGTAAACAAACAATAATAAAAAACAAACAAATAAAAATAGTATGAAAACCATCATTAAATCTGCAACCGTTCTTGTTGCGACAATGACAATCTCCATGAACGCTTTTGCACAGGAAACTAAAAAGCCTGCCAGCCCTCCGGCTACTGCAACGGGAAAAATTAAAGATGCAACCATTACAATAAACTATAGCAGTCCGTCTGTTAAAGGGCGTACCATCTGGGGTGGTTTGGAAGCTTACGACAAAGTTTGGCGTGCAGGAGCCAATGAAGCAACAACTTTTGAAACAGATAAAGATATTACGGTTCAGGGCAAAAAACTAGCTGCAGGTAAATACAGCTTTTTCTTAATTCCTAAAGAATCCGGAACCTGGACTGCGATTTTTAATAAAGAACCAAAACAATGGGGAGCTTATAAATACGAACAAGCTAAAGATGCTTTACGTGTTGATGTAAAAACAAAAGCTTTACCGGCAACACAGGAAACTTTGGTATATAAAATAAACAATAGTGGATTCACAATGGATTGGGATAAAATCTCAGTGCCTGTAGAAATAAAATAAGCTTGAATATAAAAAACCAAAATCCCGGCTAATCCGGGATTTTTTTTGTAGAATTTTGATTTGAAAATTTTACTTTTTTATTTCTTTCTCAATTTTCTCTATCATTTTTTCGGCATTACCATTGGTTCCGCCAAGACTGATTGCTTTTTTATAATGATAAGATTATTTAATTTTTTCTAAACTTTTGGGAGTACTCTAAAAAGAGGCATTATATTATTGTGCTTTTACTTGCTCTATCTTGATGTATATTTTAGAAAGGTTAGGCTGGGCACTGCCTGAAGTAGGTGCTCCTGCCATAATGGTTGCGGTATAAGCCGTTTTTGAAGAAGGATTACTGTCTATCCAGGTATATCTTCTGTGTTCAGGCCCGCCACTGGCTCCATCTATAATCCCTACGTTCCCCCAGTAAGCGTTTCCTACAGCTCCTGTGCCTTGAGGATACCATGTTGCTGAAGCATCTCCCATACCGCCCCATACTCCTGAAGTAATATTGTTTGTTGTTACCGCTGCGCCAATATAACCGCCATATTCGGTATTATAATTCCAATACAGATTAACGGTAGAGCCTGTATTATTATATAATTGTACATTAGGAACTGCAGCAGTGGTGCCACTTGTGGTATCAAATATTACCCTGATGGAATACTTGCCATCTGGGGTAGTAAGAGGAAAAGTATAGGCTTGTTTTCCGTTAGAATCGGTTGTTAGGGTAGGATATCCCATCGCAGCGACAGGTGAAATATCTGCGCGGCTGGTATTTCCCACTGTAGCGGTACAGCTTTGTGCGGCTGTTAAGAAAGGAATTGCAGAGCTGTTCAGAGCAAGAGTCATATCATTAGCAGTGGTGGGAGTTCCGGTTACTGAAAATACCAATTCTCCATCACCAAACTCTAAAGTTCCGGGTCTAAGCTGGAAGGTTAATCCGTTCACTGTAAAAGGAGCTCCTGCATTATATGAGCCTCCGTTTCCCTGGTTATAGGTAACTCTCAGGTTTCCGTTGAAAGGAGTACCGGGAGTATAAGTAGAAGGATTTAAATAGGCTGTGGTACATTGTAATGCAGAAACCGCCGGAGAGACGGCATTGGTTGCTTGTGTAAGTCTCTGCCATACTGATCCGTCAAAATAGTAATAGCCTATAGCATTAACAAGGATACGCTGTCCCGTGGCATCTCCACCTGTAACATCCGTAATATAAATTAATGCTCCTCTCTGATCGCTGCCATACGTGGCAGTATTGGCTGTAAGCTCAGCTCTTGTAAGCCTCGGAGCCTGTAATCCGAATGTTTGTGTGTTATCCGTAATCACTCCTGAATCATCTCTTTTAGCAGATACATCCATTGTGGTTTTAGGTAAAGTTGTATTAAAGCCTACTTGGGCACAAGAGAATCCAGTAATAAAAATAGCACTGAATAGTGTAAATTTTGTTTTCATGTTAAGGTGTTATTTTGGTAAGCCAAATATAACTTTTTTTGAATGAAGAAATAAAAAAAACGCCTTTATAATTGGAAAAAATTAATTAATTCGTAATATTCTATTAAAGTTGAATGGTTTTTAATTCGCTTTTAATGTATTGAAAAACAATCGTTTGTATTTTACTTAAATTGTTTATGTCAAATTTTATCAAATTTTATTTTTCTTTAAAATAAGTTGATTTTTTTTAAATATAGATGTTTACACTCATTATCTTATTTCAAATCTGTTCTAATATCCTGAATAGATAACTGTTTATATTATAATGAAATATAAATGATTATAAGTGAATATAATAAATTGTTCCAAGTCTAAAATACATGAGTTGGATTTCTGTGATATAATCCTGGAGGTTGGCGACATTTGGTTTTTGTGACTAAGACGAGCGTATCTTCAACACTTTTATAGATGATTTGGTACGTTTGGGACAGATTAAACAAGAATTACAAAATTCATTTTGTTTTAATAGATTACTTTAAGTCTTTGATAGTTTGAGCAAAAAGCATATTTTTGCAGACAGTAAAAAAACTATTTTCATAATATAACCATTATTCATTCACAGTACTAAACTAATACCCATGAAATACTTATTAAATTTTATTAAATTAAAACAACTGCATTGAAATAATTCTTTCTTTTTCTGCAATAAAATTTTGCTTTTTTACTCTAAGAAAGCATCTACTTACAATTTTTAGCAGTTGCTATCAATTAAACATTTAAAACTTTTTAAAATAAATTCAACATGAGAAAAATTTACTTAATGTTGCTTATTTTCCTTTCTGTAACTGCCTTTGGGCAATACTCATCTGAGGTTTATAATACCTCAAATTCAGGAATAGGCAGCAATAATGTCAGGGACATTGAAATTGATAATAACGGCGTGTTATGGTTATCAACAAACAATGGTGTTTCAACATTCAACGGAACTGCATTTACAAATTACAACACAAGCAATTCAGGGATTATGTCCAATGCTATCCTGGAAATAGAAATCGATGGTTTACAAAGAAAATGGATGGCATCGCAAAACAACGGGATTATTGTATTGAACGGAACCACCTGGAGTAATTATACTGCCTCAAACTCAGGACTACCCAATAATGCAATTAAGGGTATCGCAGTAGATGGTACCAATACTTTATGGGTGATCACATCAGGAGGACTTACTAAATTTAACGGTACTACTTGGACTACCTATTCTTCACTTCCAAACATAAATTCTTTAAAGGTTGATAGCAACAACGGAGTCTGGGTTACAAATAACAATACATTGTATAAATTCAATGGAACTGACTTTACATTTATTGGGCAGAATGTGAAAAAACTATTAAATTGCTCAGGTACGAAAGTATATGCTGAAGGTATTGATGGTTTGTTGACGTATACAAATTCTGGAACTTTACTTGGTAATTACACTCAAAGTAATTCTTGTCTCGGAGGAAGCACTTTAAATGCTCTTGATGTTGACAACGATGGTAGAGAGTGGATTGCACTGGGAGGAAGTGGATTGCAGAATTTTAGCGATTGTATAATTTATACTGCTGCAAACTCAAACCTTCCAAGTAATATTTTAACTACACTTAAAACCCAAAATAAAAGTACTGTTTGGATAGGTTATTCTCAAAATGGATTAGTAAAAGCAACGCCACAAAACATGGGAGGTTGCTGGGACGTTATCAGTACCGGATCTTCTTATTCTGTAGGAATAAAAACAGACGGAACTTTATGGGCTTGGGGAAATGATAACAACAGCCAGTTAGGAGATGGGGGAGTAATTGCAAGAAATGCTGCAGTTCAAATAGGTACAGAAAGCAATTGGAAGACCGTGAGCGCGGGAAGTAGTCATGTATTGGCTATTAAAAACAATGGAACCCTTTGGGCTTGGGGAAGTAACTCAAGTAGTAAATTAGGAGATTATACTAACGCCAACAGGATTGTTCCGATACAAATCGGTACGGCTACTACCTGGAAAGACGTGAGTGCAGGATCCGATCACTCATTAGCACTTAGAACAGATGGTACTCTTTGGACTTGGGGAAATAATGATTATGGACAGCTGGGAGATGGGTCATATATTCTAAGAGCTATTCCCTTTAAAGTAGGAACAGCAACAAATTGGGTAAAAATTGCTGCTGGTAGCGAGCACTCTGTAGGTATAAAAGCTGATGGAACTCTTTGGACGTGGGGCGGCAATACATCTGGGCAGTTGGGTAATGGAACAAATGTCAAAACGATATATGATGTTTCGCCAAAGCAGGTGGGAACAGATACAAACTGGCTTAAAATTTCTGCAGGATCTTACTACACACTAGCTGTAAAATCTAATGGTACTCTATGGGGTTGGGGATCGAATCAATCAGGGCAATTAGGAAATGGAACTTTGAGTAATAGTAATTCACCAGTACAAATTGGAACAGCTACAAATTGGAATATCGTTAGTGCGGGATCAAGTCACGCATTAGGAATTAAAACAAACGGAACTCTTTGGTCATGGGGATACAATAATTATGGACAGCTCGGTAACGGTACAAGCGGCAATACGGTAAATATTCCTACTCAAGTAGGTACTTCTACAAACAGTTTATTGGTGTCCGCTGGAAGTTATCACAGTCTTGAAGTAAATTTTGAAGGTTCTTTAAGAACTTCAGGGCTGAACAGTAGTGGCCAATTAGGAGACAATACACTTGTTCAAAAAAATACTTTCACTGCTATTGTTTGTCCGTCAAGTTGTAATGTTCCAACTCAACTTTCTGTTGCAAATATCACTTCTACAACTGCAACCATTAATTGGGCAGGGACTACAACGGCACCTGCTAACGGTTATATGTATGCTTACAGTACAAATCAGATTGTTGGAGGTATAAATGGTACTACTTTATCAAATACGGTTAATTTAACAAACTTAGCACCGAATACTACTTACTACTATTGGGTGGCATCTCATTGTGGTTCCAGCCAAAGCCGTTGGGTTTATGGAGGAACATTTACTACACTTGCCGATTCCGGTTGCTGGAGTATCGTTGCTGGCGGTTCTACCTATGCAATAGCTATGAAGTCGGATGGTACAACATGGTCTTGGGGTAAAAATGAATTTGGGCAATTGGGAGACGGAACTACAGTAAATAGAACAGCTCCAGTGCAAGTTGGAATTTCAAACATCTGGAAAATGTCTGCCGGAGATCAACATGTTGCAGCGATTAAAACAGATGGAACACTTTGGGTCTGGGGACGTAACAATTTTGGACAACTTGGAACTGGTAATACTGTTGACACGACAATCCCGGTAAAAATAGGAATGGCTACAGACTGGGTAAGTGTTGCCGTAGGCTCATATTTTACTATAGCTGTAAAGGCCAATGGAACATTATGGGCTTGGGGTCATAATACCTATGGCCAGTTTGGAAATGGAACTACTTATGATAAGAATGTTCCTACACAGATTGGAACCCTAACAAATTGGAAAACTGTCACCGCAGGAGATAATCATGTTTTAGCTTTAAAAACAGATGGAACGATTTGGGCTTGGGGTGAAAATTACAGTGGGCAGTTAGGAATTGGTTCTACGACGAATAGAACTACTCCTGTACAGATACTCACAGGGACAACTTGGAAAAGTATTGCTGCCAAAGGTAGCCATTCATTGGCAATAAAAACAGATGGAACCCTTTATGGATGGGGAAGCAATATTCATTCACAATTAGGAACAGAGGGAACTTCAGGTTCATCATTGGGAACAGGATTAGGTTCAAGTGCCAGCCCTTATCCGGTGGGGACAGCCACAGACTGGAAACTTGTTGAAACAGCAAGTTTTTCATCAGCAGCCATTAAAAATGATGGTACATTGTGGACTTGGGGAGCAAACGGAGATGGAACGTTAGGAGATGGAACGTTAATACGTAGAAGAAATCCTGTGCAGATAGGAACATCTACTGATAGGCAGAGCGTATCGCTAAGCGATTATAATACATATACTATATCAAATGATGGAATTTTATCTGTAACAGGGTGGAATTTGGAAGGGCAATTAGGTAACGGTACTACCGATGCTGGAAGAACAATCTTACTTCCAATCTCTTGTGTCACTGGAAGTTTACAATCTCAGGAAATATCACCAGTCTCAAGTAATCTGAAGGTATACCCAAATCCTGTACAAGATTACTTGACTGTTTCATCAGATAAAAAAATTATCTCCGTAACGGTTTTTACTATTTCAGGTCAGCTTATATTAACTCAGGAAATTAATGATTTTAAAGGGATTTTGAATTTTTCTGACTTACAATCAGGAGTTTACATGATTAAAGTGGTTGAGGCTGGCAATATAGTAAAATCAGTTAAATTTATTAAGAAATAGATAATACAAATAATTTCTACTAAAGTAGATTGACTAAAATTGAATAAAATTCAGCGTGCACATTTATATGTGTACGCTGTTTTTATTTAAATTATAAAGTTATATCTAGTACATATTACATTGAAGAATTTCTAAGTGTAACAAGCAATTGCTCTTTCATACTGTTTATTTCAAACAGATTAAGTATTTTACGTTTAGAAATGTCGAACACAAAAAATTAGATTGTAAAAATTTGATAGGTAGATATTTGATAGGTAGATATTTGTAGATAAAAAGAGAGACAACTATCAAATAGTTGTCTCCTTAAGTGACGCTGGTGGGAACATCGAACCAATTTTTTGCAGATTTGGAAAATATTTTGGGTGTATGTGTTTGATATTTATGTTGTTATTGGTGATTTGTTTTTGTTTGAATACTTTTCATGTACATCACATTATTTTAGGGATATTGATAACAGAATATTTTTAAAAATCAAAACATTTAGATGTTTTTAGCTGTTTATATAAGAGCTTTGCTTCCTCGATGGTAAAATAGATTAGCTGATCGTATTACCAACTTTCTTCTTTTTAGATACCACGGATGTCTTTGCTGGCCTAGACTTTGCTGTCGATATTGAACCAATTTTTTACTAAGAATTTTCATTGCGAAACCATATCAAAAAAATAAAAATATGATCATCGATGAGAATCTTTTGCTCGAAAATGGAGCTGTTTATGAAGACTATCCCGCAAAGGAAGTAATCTACCAAATGGGTGATACTCCACATTTTTATTTCCAGATTGCGCGTGGTACAGTGGAACTGAACAATTATCATGAAGATGGTAAGGAATTTACCCTGAATATTCTTTCTGAAGGACAAAGTATAGGAGAATCTCTGTTGTTTGGGAATAATAAGTATCCTATGAATGCCATAGCTAAGACAGACTGCAAGATACTGAAAATGTCGAAAACCAATTTTCTTTCGATGATCTCGGAAAACCGGGAGGTCATGTTCCGTCTCTTTAATTGCCTTTCTGACAGGCTTTTCTATAAATATGTGATGCTGTTCAACAATTCAGCAACTGAACCTGTGTCCAAAATCAAGTCATTAATGGATTATTATAAGGAGAGTTCATTATGTAAGGCTCCTTATTCCTACCAGATTCCGTTAACAAGGCAGCAGATTGCCAACCTTACCGGTCTCAGAGTCGAAACTGTTATCCGTACCGTAAAGAAGATGGAAAAAGAAAAAGTACTGAAACTTGAGAGAAGGCAGATTCTTTATTAAGCATTATTAAGCATTGTAAAGATAAAGACGAAATCACTTCATACATCTATAAGAAGAGTGATCGCAATTATTTAACCCTTGTAATATTTTTATTATGAACATAAAACGAATATTTGGTACGGTTTTGACCATTTTGGGCATCGCAGGTTTAATCTATGTCGGGAATGGCCTTATTAATAAAGGGGTCGCCAATATGACCCTTATTGTGGTAGGAATTATCGGTTTATTATTCTTTTTTTCAGGCATAAGCTTAGTAAAGAACACCAAAGACGAAAGCTGAAACTTGCCTTACACATGAGCAATAAATAAGATAAGCTTTCCCATGAATGAGAAAGCTTATCTGGATGCAAGTATGATGTTTTCAATTAGCTAGATGTCGAATTTATGATTTATACATGGATGTGAATTATGATTTCAGTCATAATTGATAGAAAGTACTACCATTAAAAACCAATATGGATCAGCTCAGTTTATTTCCAAATGAAGGATATGATTTTCCTGAAGAATTAGTGGAATTTCATGAAGAATATTTATCCCGTGGTGAAGCAGATCACCTTTTGAATTTGCTGATGGAGAAAACACCATGGCAGCAGACCAGTCAGGTGATGTATGATAAAACTGTTCTCACACCGAGATTAACGGCTTGGTATGGGGATCATAAAGCATATAAACTTGGGAATAAGACTATAGATGCAAACCCATGGTCTCCTGAACTGTCAGAACTGAGAAACCGTATAGAAAAACAGTTCGGATATCGCTTTAATTCAGTTCTTCTTAATCTATATAGAGATCATAATGATTCTGTCGCCTGGCACCGTGATCGGGAAAGCGAATTAGGAAACAGGCCAGTGATTGCTTCTTTAAGCCTTGGGCAGTTAAGGAATTTTGATTTCCGGAATGTACTTAATCATTCAAAAAAATACTCCATCTCTCTTAGTCATGGATCATTACTTTTCATGAAAGGTAAATTACAGGAGGAATGGGAGCATAGAATTGCTAAATCAACACATACTATGAAGCCAAGGATAAATCTCACCTTCAGATTAATTGTTTAATAGAATATTGGTCTGCTGAACATAAATAAACCTCCATCTGGAGGTTTATTAAGTAGATAAACAAATGAAATAAGATTCGTAGGTAAAGATATGCTGATATCTCTTGATTTTCTATGAGTGCAATCATAATGGAGAATAATTACAACTATAAAATTCTGTGTACTCTTCTCTTATATATCGAATGAATTTTAACTAGGAAAGAAGCGGTTCTTTCATTGACAGACTTGATTTCAATCATAAAATTAACAGCGTATTATGGGTAAATTGGGTAGTGAAACAGTTATTAACTGATTAGAAGCAGATAAACCATTATACTATGAACAAGAATTTTTTTGAACGTTTTTCAGACCGTGTTGTCTGTTTTACAGGAAGCCCATCGGCTTTTCTTATTGCCTGTGCATTTGTAATCATTTGGGCAGTTACAGGTCCGCTTTTCAATTTTTCCGAAACGTGGCAGCTTGTCATCAATACCGGAACAACCATTGTAACTTTCCTCATGGTATTTTTGATACAGAAAGCTCAGAACAAGGATTCTAAGGCTATTCAGATTAAACTCAATGAGCTTATTTCTTCCCATGAAAAAGCCAATGACCGTTTGGTTGACATCGAAGATCTTACTGAGGCGGAGCTGGATAAATTGCACAAATCGTATGAGAAATCCGAGTATTTCCTTAAAAAACAACAAAATGGGCATCATTCGAATGAAATTCAGGAGAATAAATCAAATGCAATGCATTGATAAGGTAGCAAATAATAAAATTATTATTTATGAAGTGATGGCTTCTGAAATAGAAACGAAGTATTGGAAAGCTGATAAACAGAAGCTGGAGAAACTATTTATCAAAAGAGCAATATACCAGCCTCACTTTGAAAACTGATATATATTTCCTTTAATGATATAATAGAGCCAGTACATTAAAAATATAATTTGAACTGAAGCATCAATAAGATAAACATATTTTATAATATTATTGAAATAATAATATAAATCTATTCCTATAAATCCCATACAACACAGTGATCATGCAAGAGCAATAATCGTATTTCTTTTTGGGTTCAATATAAAATAAAATAAGAGCAGACAATAAGGTAAAAGCAGAATACTAACGGTTTTTACCAACCAAATGTCAGTTTTATCGCCGGTAATAATCAAGAAGCTTTTTATATGAACTAATGGCCATAAGGAGGTTGCAAAATAATAAAGCAGTTGAAATAGCGGAAAAATCTTTGACTTAGAAATAACCATAACTTTCAATCTTTAAAGATTTATTTTCAAGTTCTATATCCTTATTTGGAATTGTAAGATTGATATCGGTTTGAATAATACCTCAAATAAATAATCTTCATGTGGATAAAAGGCAATGAGCAAAGGGAACTACTGATGAGTCCCCTTTATAATATTATTCAGCCTTACTGTTAAGTGCCGTATCTGCAATCTTAGACAGTAGCTGGTCGCATTTTTTTTCTTCACCCAAGGTATCTATGAAATTTTTGAGACACTTTTTCTCTTTCAGTACCTTTGCAAAGGCTGCTAATGTTCCATAGGTCGCTATTTCGTAATGTTCCACTTTTTGAGCCGCTGCAATAATGCCGGCATCCCTTACCGCTCCGGGTTTGGTTTCTTTAATGATACTTTTTCCCTCCTCAAGAATCCCTTGCATGGCATCACACTTTTTGGCTTGTGCTTTTTTTCCTAATGCCTTAAAACAATCTTCAAGTCTTTCAACGTGAACTTTTGTTTCAGTAAGATGCTTTTCTATAGCATTGATAAGCTTTTTATCCGTGGCATTTTTCATCATTAAAGGAAGTGCTTTTACAAGTGCTTTTTCTGCCCAGTAAATATCTTTTAATGAATCTTCAAAAAGGTCCTGAAGGTCTTTGGCTGCATCCTTTTTTGCTGCTGTCTTGGCAGTTTTTTTAATGGATGGTCTTCTTTCTGATTTTGCTTTGGCTGTAGCAGTTCTTTTCCTGGATGCGTTCTTTGTTTCCATAATAAATAATATGTTGTGGTTGGTTAAATAGAATCTAAGTAATTCTCTTATCTTTTTTGCCTTGCGGGCTGTAAACTGTCTGATACAGCAGCGTTGATATTACCACTGGCATTGCCCGTATTGTTATTGCTTGTTTTTCTTCCGCCTATGTGGGTTTTTGTGTTGATGCTATCCTGTTTTGCTGTGCTGTCTTTCGGATTCTGAGATGTTGAAGATGCCGTATCAGGCGGACTGTTTTGTACATTGACGGATTCTGTAGTATTTCTTTCCGTTTCATTCTTCTTACAGGCCAAAGCAATAAAGCTAATGGCTATGAAAGATAAAAATAGATTTTTCATAGGTTGTTTGAATTGTGAGTTAGTGTTGCATTTGCTGTAGACTTTCAAAATTAACAGTTCCTTTCCTGAAATTATATGAGTGCAGTCATAATGCCCTGCAAAGAAGTTTAAAAATTCTGATGAGGTAAAAAGTAATTCGGTTTGAAGGTGAAACTGTTTAAAACATGGAAGTTGGCATTGAAACTTGCTTTATGGAATGTCATTGTTTTTTACCACAGTAATTTCTCCGGTATATTCAATATAAACATACTTAATTATGTTTAAATCATCAGTTAAAGCTGATTTTCTGATGCCCTGCAGAACATCTTCTTTACAGATAAGGGCTTTGTCCATATTGGGCTGTAGAAATTTGCCCTCTTTGAAAACCAGGATCTTTTTTCCGTCCACTATTTGATTAAAAGACTTATGCTTACTTTTCAGCCAGCTTATGATACGATGGAGAAGTACGATGATAAGACATGTGCTGAGCACCGGTATGAATGGAGAAGCTCCCACTACAGCACGGCTTAAAACAGCACCCAGTAATATCACAATGATATTGTCTGATGGAGAACCTATGCCAAATGACCGGCGGCCTGAAATACGGATTAATATCAATGCTGAGAGAAAGACCGTAATCCCGCGAACTCCCATCTGAATACTGTTTAACGAAGTTCCCACACCCCAAATGTTTTCCAGAATATGCATAATTGAACTTTTAGTAGAGACAACAAAAATAATACCGCAGGAAATTTCAAATGTTTCCCCGAAATATCTTTTGTACAGTATACATAATAACAATTCCGGACATTAATTTCAATGTCCGGAATGATTGTAGTTAGTGAGAATTTAATACATTTCCTCCAGGTTCTCAAACTTTTGGTAAGAAGATTTG
>NZ_MAYF01000147.1 GCF_001684955.1 Chryseobacterium contaminans
AAAAGATTCCGTAATTATGGTCAATCCAATAAGCTGGCTGGTGATGAAGATTCTTCCTATCTGGATAAAGCTTCCTCTCATGACCCAAGCCATAAAAAGAGAGATCAAAGCATGAAAAAAGTTTTTGTAACCGGAGCTACCGGGCTTCTGGGAACCAATGTTATCATTAAATTATTACAAAATGGTTATTCTGTTATTGCTCTGGTGCGCCAGAAAAGCAAGTATATGGGCGAAGAAAATGAAAGCCTGAAACTCATTGAAGGCAGCCTCACTTCTGATCTTTCATCATACCTTGCGGATATTGATTGCATTATTCATATTGCGGCAGAAACAAGCCAGGATTTGATCCGTTATGAAGATTATGGAAAAGTAAATTATGATATCACTGTAAAACTTTTCTCTGAGGCGGAAGCTTGTGGAATCAGAAGATTTTTGTTTGTAAGTACTGCTAATACCATCGGATATGGAAGTAAAGAACAGCCGGGAAATGAAGAATATTTTCAGAAATATCCTTTTACAGACTCTTTGTATGCTCAAAGTAAGCTGAATGCAGAGCTGCATCTTTTGGAAAACTGTAGGAATACAGAAGTTCTCATTCTGAACCCTACTTTCATGATTGGAGCCCATGATACTAAACCAAGCTCCGGAAAATTGATCTTCTGGGCATGGAAAAAGAAGCTGATCTTCTACCCAAAAGGAGGAAAGAATTTTGTTCATGCAGAAGATGCCGCCCAGGGTGTAGTTGCAGCAATACATAAAGGAGAAAACGGACAGAAATATCTATTGGCCAATGAAAATTTAAGTTATAGAGAGTTTTTCAGACAGATCAACAGAATGACTCATCAAACTCCCACAATGATTCCAATTCCTGATATATTTTTGAATATTTTAGGCAGGATTGGAGATTTGCTTAGAATATTAAAGATAAAGACCAATCTCTGTACTCCTCATATGAAAGCGCTTCAGATTCATAATTATTACACTAACCAAAAATCAGTACAAGTCTTAGAAATTCAATATCAATCCATTGATAAAGCCATAGACGATGCTGTTAAATACTTCAAAAGCAAGGCAAGTAGCCAATAGATTAGATGGCACAAAGAATCGTTAACATTTTATTATTTGATGGTCATAAATGCATGATATTCTGCATAAATAAAATTATTTGTGCATTGGTGGCTATTAAAACCTATCCAGAAAAATTTTCCAAAGCCGCTTCCAGGGTTTCCACAAAATTTACATGCCTGGTTTTATTACTTTCAAAGATAAAATCCTTCATGCTTTTGCTTTCATATTTGCTGAAATCCCCAACAATAGCCAATGCAATACGGTAATTGGAAAACTTTTGCAGAATTTCTCCTGCAATTTTGGTTTTCAGATCAAAAAAATCGGGAGTAATGTTTTTTTCGTAAACAATTACTTTATCATATCCCTGATAATAGATATTTCCCATCAGGTCCAATCCATCTTCTACAGACTGAATGATGATTTGATCCGAAGTAACTTCAGCAATTTTTATATTTCCGGAATTGTGTGGTTTGATGACCATGAGTTTAGTGATGTATGGTTATGTTTTTGTGAGAGATAAAATTTAATTATTTTTTTCCGTAAATAAACCGATCGTTTTCAGATAAGTCTTTTAATAGCTGTGCATTGGAGAAATAATGATATAATTCTAATGTTTCAGGTCCTAATTTCTGATTGATCTCTAAAAATAAAAGTCCATTTTTTTTTAGATGTTCTTTGGAATCCTCTGCAATCTTTCTGTAAAAGATCAAAGCATCAGAAGTAGGAGAGAACAATGCCATTGTTGGTTCAAATCCTTTCACAGAATCCTCGATCTCTGTTTCTTCCTCAATCCCAATATAAGGAGGGTTTGAAATGATAACATCATATTCTTCAGTCAGAGGGGTAGTCAGATAATCTGCATGAATATACTTAACATCAAGCTGATGATAGGCTGCATTTCGTTTTGCTGTCTCTAGCGCTTTTTCAGAAAAATCTATTGATGATATTTCCGCTTCGGGAAAATGCTTCTTTAAAACCAGGGGAATTACACCACTTCCCGTACCAATATCAAGAATCTTCAATCCGGAATCCTTATTTTCAGAATTTGTAATCTCCCGGATGGCTATTTCAAGCAATTCTTCCGTTTCAGGGCGGGGAATCAATACATTTTCATCCACAAAGAATTTCATTCCGTAAAACTCCGTTTCTCCAAGAATCTGCTGATAGGGTTTTCCGGTTTTTAATTCAGAAACCAGTTCACAAAGCTTTTGTTCATCATCTGTCAAAAGTTCCTGTTCAGAAAATCTTCTTTGCTCAAAAGAATCAAAGCCTACTATTTTCTGAATAAATAAAGAGCCCAAAAAAGCTCTTTCCGACTCAGTATAAAGGTCGGAAAGTTCTGCTTTGAAATGTTTTTTAAATGCTGATATTGTCATTTACCTTGTGAAAACCAGTTTTGTATCTGTAGATTTTTCTTCATTAATTCTGTAACCTTCGTAATTGAAAGCTTTTACATCGTCCAAAGTCTGCGCATTGGTTTCTGCACAGTACCTTACTACAAGACCTCTTGCATGTTTGGTGTAAACCACAATGGTTTTCAGTTTACCATCTTTCCATTCATAAAAATCAAAATCAATCACTTTATGGTTAAGTTTTTTCCTGTCAATCACTTTTCCATATTCATTACTGGCTAAATGAAGAAGGATTTCTCCTTTTTTCATTTCAGTGTTCAGCTGTTCAGTGATCTTTTCTCTCCAGAATTCATATAGATTTTTGTACTGATCGAACTCAAAAGGACGACCCATTTCCAGCCTGTAAAGCATTACCTTATCAGATGGCTTCAGCAAGCCGTACAATCCGGAAAGCATTCTGTAATTTTTCTGAAGATAATCTACAGCATCTTTGTCAAGAGTTTTGGCATCCAACCCTCTGTAGACCTCTCCTGTAAATGCAAACATTGCAGGAGCTGACTCTTTAGCCGTAGGTTTTGATTTCCATTTCTGATTTCTTTCCCAGTTTTCATCAGCCAGTTTTGGTGAGATTTCCATAAGTTCGGAAAGATATTTTGGTGATTTTTCTTTTAAATAAGTTTGTATAAAAGCTGCATCTTCAATGAATTTAGGAGTCGTGGATTTCAACAGGTCTGTTGAATTTTCTACGTTCATTAATTTCGCAGGTGATGTTACAATTTTCATAATGTTAAAATACAGATAAATGTTTAAAATCAATAAAATTCATAGCCATCAGCGTGACGAAGTCAATCATAAAATGACAGGCTATAAGAATTTTAATATTTGAATATTTTTTATAAAACATAGCAAAAACGACTCCAATAAAGAAAGGTACAACGACCTGACCGATGGTACCGTAAGTGCTGTGCAGAATTCCGAATAAAGCGGCAGAGACTAAAATTCCTGCCAACGGACTGTTGTATATTTTCTCAATTCTGGGCTGTATATATCCCCGCATCAGAAGCTCTTCTACAGCTCCGGCTGTTAAACAGGTAAAAATAATTAAAAAATAATCATTTTTAAAAAGGGAAGTGAGCTGGAGAATTTTGCTGCCATCTTCTTTATGGATAAAAAACTGTATTAATCCATTGAAAACAGCTCCGCCAAAGACACAAACCAGATATAAGATGACTACAGCTTTTATATTGAATGCAGTGGAATATTTCTTCTCTATTTTAAGTAAAAAAGGCCCTTTTTCAATAAAAAGGCTATATAGAAATGTGATGAGTAAAACGACCCATATAGCAACCCTGCTGATTGAGAAAGTATTTCCCGTAATCGTTTTTGCCCCTATAATCATACTGATAACAGGGAAAACATAAAGCATTACTATGCCTAAAAGCATAAATGTGAGTAGAATTCCTACAGCATATTTCCCATTAAGCCCCATAAAACCTGTCAACCGCTAGATCTTGAATGTCAAAATTGAGAATTAGATGATTCCTTTTCCTTGACGGATTACTTCAGGTTCACCGGAAGTAAGGTCCACAATCGTTGAGGCTACATTATCTCCATATCCTGAATCAATGACAATATCTACCAGATGATCGTATTTTTCAGCAATCAGTTCAGGGTCAGTAGAGTATTCAATAATTTCGTCATCATCTCTGATAGAGGTTGAAGCGATAGGATGCCCCAATTTTTCAACTATAAGTTGCGGAATCGGGTGATCCGGTACACGGATACCTATTGTTTTATGTCCTTTATAAGCTAAAGGTAAGTTTTTATTAGCTTCAAGAATAAATGTAAACGGTCCCGGAAGATGACTTTTCAGGAATCTGAAAACTGAAGTATCAATAGGTCTTGTAAAGTCTGAAAGATGGCTCAGATCATTA
>NZ_MAYF01000148.1 GCF_001684955.1 Chryseobacterium contaminans
ACAAAGCTATAAAATCTATGTCAGGACTTTGAATATCTTCTATATTATTATGTATGTTTTTTAACAAAGTTCTTTTGGTGCTTTTCAAACAGTATGATTTTTTGTTTCCTGCGGGTTAAAACAATTATCATAAAAAATGAAACCACAGATACTTTATTTTTATCAAACCTTAATGTTTAATTAAATATTGTTTTATCTAAATCTACTTTATAACGGAAGCTTTAGTTTTGTATAAATTTACTACAAATCTGGAGAAGAAAAGAGAAAAACCTTCTATAAAATATCTTTTAAATATTACAAAGGTTCAGGAGAAGTATAGAATTTTATTTCTATTGAACACTGCAAATGTACAAATAAAAAATAAATAAGGCCTGCAATCAAAATTACAGGCCTCAGTATATTTAGCAAACAGCAATCTTATCAACTCTGTTCTGATGTCTTCCACCTTCAAATTCTGTAGAAAGAAATTTGTCAACAATTTCAATCGCCAGTTCTTTGGATATAAACCTTGCCGGCATAGAAATCATGTTGGCATCATTATGCTGTCTTGCCAGGGTTGCAATCTCCGGCATCCAGCAAAGTGCACATCTGATCTTTTGATGTTTGTTTGCAGTGATCTGAACCCCGTTTCCGCTTCCACAGATCAAAATTCCCAACTCATTTTCTCCGTTTTCCACAGAGGTTGCAGCAGGGTGAACAAAGTCTGGATAATCCACACTGTTTGTGGAAAACGTTCCAAAATCCTGAACCTCAAACTTTTCTGAAAGATAGTTTTTAACAATCTCCTTATATTCATAGCCTGCATGGTCTGCTGCGATAGCAATTTTTCTTTTCATAATACTCTTATTAAGCTTTTTTAGATTTTATTTCCTTACAAAGGTAAGAATAATAACAATTCGTGTTAGTAAACCGTGAGTTAATTGTGAAAAGCTATGTTAATAACTGTGGAAAACTTTTTTCAACTTTCTATTTTCAAAGATGAAATTATTTCGTAATAGAAAATCTTTGTGAAAGTTTTTCCCACAACTTTCCAGATCTTTTCTCAAGCTATCCCCAGGTTTTTCCATAATAAAATAACTAATAATGCTTTGCTGGCAAAGTTATCAACAATTGTGAATAAGTGTGTGAATATACAGGTTTACAGAGATTTATATTGTGAGTTATTTATGAATTATGTACCAGTTGAGTATTATAAACTTTATGCCTAAAACTTATCCCCGTTACTAACAATACATAACAACAACTACATTATTTTTTTTTATAAAGAGAAAAGATTTGTTGATTAATGGGTGATTGGCTTCGGGGAAAGTTTTTGAAAACTTTTATTTCGATCAATCTGTTGAAAAAGTTTAAAACCTTACATTTGTGAAACGAAAAATCAAAGAAATTGATGGACTTGTCCTTGCCGGAATTTGTTGAAACTTAACCTGGGCCGGAAAGGGAGGTCATGAAATTTTAGAAAAAATCTGAATATAAAAATGAAAACAATTAACGACTTCAATTTTAAAGATAAGAAAGCTCTTGTAAGAGTTGACTTCAATGTTCCACAGGATGATCAGTTGAAAGTGACTGACAATACCAGAATTGTTGCAGTGAAACCAACCGTGGAAAAAATCCTTAAGGATGGCGGTTCTGTTATTTTAATGACACACCTTGGAAGACCGAAAGGAGAGGTGAAAGACGAGTTTTCTCTAAAACATATTATTGGTGAAGTTTCAAATGTTCTGGGACAGGAAGTGAAATTCGTTGATGAATGCATCGGGGAGAAAGCTGAGCAGGCTGCTGCAGATTTGAAGCCGGGTGAGATTTTATTGCTGGAGAATGTTCGTTTTCATAATGAAGAAGAAAAAGGAGATGAAAGTTTTGCTGAGCAACTTTCCAAATTAGGAGATGCTTATGTAAACGATGCTTTCGGAACAGCACACAGAGCTCATGCTTCTACAGCGGTTATTGCAAAATTCTTTCCATCAACTAAATTTTTCGGTTTACTGATGGCTAAAGAACTTCAGGCGATCGATAAAGTTTTGAAAAGCGGAGAGAAACCAGTGACGGCAATCCTGGGTGGATCCAAAGTTTCAACTAAAATTACTATTATAGAAAATATTCTTCCTGCAGTAGACAATCTGATTATCGGAGGAGGAATGGCTTTCACATTTATTAAAGCATTAGGAGGGAAAATCGGAAACTCATTGGTAGAAGATGACAAGCTTCCTTTGGCTTTGGAAATTTTAGCAAAAGCTAAAGAACATAAGGTAAAAGTATACTTACCATCTGATGCGATCATCGCTGAAAGTTTCAGTAATGATGTTGAAAGAAAGGAGGTAGATATCTATGCTATTCCTGAAGGATGGATGGGATTGGATGCTGGTAATAAATCAAGAGACCAGTTCAATGATGTGCTTTTAAATTCAAGAACGATTCTTTGGAATGGACCTATTGGTGTTTTTGAAATGTCAAACTTTGCTGGTGGTACTATTGCTCTTGGAGATAGTATTGCTGAAGCAACAAGATTGGGTGCTTTCTCTTTAGTAGGAGGGGGTGACAGTGTTGCTTTCGTGAAGCAATTCGGGTATGCTGATAAAGTAAGTTATGTTTCTACTGGTGGAGGGGCAATGCTTGAAAGTCTTGAAGGACTTGAGCTTCCAGGAGTAGCTGCAATCAACAATTAATAGAGAATAAAATTCAATATTTTGAAGCCTGCTAATATTATTAGCAGGCTTTTTTGGGCTTATATTTTCATTGATAAATCCTGAATTGATCAGGTAAATTAATATCTTTTGATATAACTTAAGGTTATATTGATTGGAGACATTTTGATTTTCTGTTTGTTATGTTTTTACATCGATTGAGGTGGGTAAAATTGAATTTTATATTAAGAATTAAAGAGCTTTTTTCTTATCATTTTGTTTGAATTTTATAATTTTCTTGTAATACAAAAACCGGTTTTTAGCTTTTATAAAGTAGTTTATTTTATAGCTTTCTGAAGAATATTTTTATAGTTAGGACATAGATTTTCTCTTTATATTTTATGTTTTTTAATCTAAAATTTAAGAATAGAAGACATGGATTAATATTGAAATTATGACTAAAATGTCTTAGCTTTTTTGAAAAGTTCAGGCTTTGAATTTTTTTAGAGAACAATTATGATTTTATTTTAGAAAAACTCACGTGACTTTTGAAGTCATATATTAGTTTTCTTTTTGCTAAACTTTTTTGGACTAATTTTAATGAGCGATTAAATATTGGGATATGCTCGTATTTCAAATTTTCTATGAAAAGAGTAGGAGCCGTGAAAGTATAAACATACCTGTATTTTCTTGATTTTTCCTTTGCACTCATTTTTCAGGTTCGTAAAGACTTTGAATGTTAATTTTGAAAACATATTTAAAGAAACCTATTATAGAATTAATAATTACTTAGTGCATTGATTATTAATATGTTTTACTTTTTTATAAAAAAAAATCTTTTAATTAATTTATGTAGATTAAACGTCTTTATAATATATTGATTATCATTATTTAAACTTTATTCTTGTAACTATTTTTACTCCACTTTTTTGAAAGTTTCGTAAAAAAATATTTATAAATACCCATTTTTATTTCTTGTCCTTAAATTTTGGTTATATATTACTTATAATCAGTATTTAAACTTTTTATATATTGATTTTTACTAATAGTTTACTTCGCTTGAGTTGTTTTTTAGTCTCTTTAATAGGTATAAAGAATATAAAAATCTTAGATTTCATGTGCAGTAGTTTTAATATGACTCCTTTTAATTTTAAGATTTCTGAATATTAAAATTCTAATTTTCTTAATCAGTGAATTTTTTGCTGCTATGAGATAAGTTTTTTCTGATTAATTTTTTGAGCTTATAAGGATTTAATTTTTGATTACAATTTTTTTGCTCTTCAAAATGCAAGTATTTTTCGAAGAATGTCAAGATTGGTTTTCTGTTTATTTTTTATAAACCCTTAAAAATTGACTTTCATAAATGGCTTAAAAATCGAAAAACTAAAATTCTTTAAGGATTTATATATAAAATGAAAATAATGACTGAAATGGCGTGTTTTTTAAAGAATTTGCTTTTGTTTTTACAATTTCAAACTTTTTTTAATACTTACATATATTAAAATATTTTTTGAGTTTCAAAGGGTGCTAAGATTTAGTTTAACTCATTAAAGAAATGATAGAACTATGAAAGTGGGGTAGGGGAGTGAAAAAATAAATCCATTGAATTATTTAA
>NZ_MAYF01000149.1 GCF_001684955.1 Chryseobacterium contaminans
TCCCCATTTTAAGAATATCAATTTCTTTTCTTTTTCCTTCCACTTTAATTCTGACAGGAATACGCTGTACAATTTTCACATAGTTCCCAGTTGAGTTATCCGGTGGCAATAATGAAAAACTTGAACCTGTTGCCGGTGATAGGGAAATAATGGTTCCCTGAAACTCTCTGTCAGGATAAGAATCGGCAACAATTTTTACCTGGTCTCCGATTTTCATATCCTTGATTTGGGTTTCTTTGTAGTTAGCCACCACCCATTTATCAGTTTCATTATTCACGATGAAGGCAAGGGTTTCTCCGGCATCAATCATCTGCCCTACTTCAACGGTTCTTCGTCCCATTCTGCCATCATATGCTGCAACCACTGCCGTATAGCTCACATCTAATTTATGACGGTCCAATAAAGCTTCCAATCTTGCAATTTCTGCCTGCACCACTGTTTTCTCGGCCTGAATATCATTAATTTTAGATACAGAAGCTGCATAATTATCCTGAGAAGTCTTATAATCACTTTCATTGACATCCAGCGTTGCTTTTACATCTTCAAGCCTCTGTTTAGTGGCAGATTCTTCATCGTAAAGCTTTTTATAACGATTGTAATCCAGCTGTTGCTTCCAGACTTTTGCTTTATTTGCATCTACCTGTGCCTGTGCTGCTGCAGCTTCTTTTTGGGTAGTTCCGGTATTACTTTCCAAAACTTTCAGCTCTGCACGGGCTTTTTGAAGTGCTGCCTGGGTTTGCTTCTGCTGAAGAATATATTCACGGTTATCAATCAATAGCAAAGTATCCCCTTTTTTCACTTCCTGGTTTTCTTCAAATTTTACGGCTACAATGAACCCTCCGGCTCTTGAAATTACCGGGTTTACGTATTCCTGAACCTGAGCATCATTGGTTTGCTCGTATCTGTAATAATTTTTAAGGGTAAAACCGCCCCAGACAGCAAGTGCGGCAACGATTAATACTGAAATCCATCCTGTGATCTTCGTGATCAGTCTGTCGGTTGGGGTATATTTTTTTTTCATTGTATTTTATAAAATGCCTGTGATATTCTGTAATAAATAATAATTGTTCTGTGCCATGATTTTTGCCGCTTCCAATTCAAATTTTGTCTGAAGCAGCTGGATATCGGCATCCAAAAGTTCTGTGATAAGAGAAGTTTGATTGAAATAAGTATTTTTAATGATACGCGCATTCTCCTTAGCCTGGGCTACATTGGTTTCCGCTACTTTTATCTGTTCTAAAGCTTCCTGATATCTTAAATAGGCTTCTTTTACCTGTTGTCTAACCTTATCTTCAGTATCTTTATGAGCTTCTTCTTCTTTTTCAAATTCAAGCTTGGCTGCTTTTACTTTATGGGTATTATGATAAAGAGATGAGATGGAAAATGATGCTTTTAAACCAACAATTCCCAGTGAATACCAATACGGATTATAAGGATAAAGGAAGATCTGTGGATTGGCATAATAAAATTCTCCGTACATCCCTATTTTAGGGCTTACATTAGCTTTTACCTGTTTTAGTTTAAGCTTGCTTAATTCTGTATTCTGCTCGGAAACATGGTAATCAAAGGAGTGCTCCAATGCCAGTTTCAGATATTCTGCATAAGTTGTATTGGCGTCCCATTGATTGGCTGGTGCTTCCGGAATAACGATCTGCTCATCCGGAACACCTAAAATAATATTCAGTTTCTGCATGGCAATCAGAATATCATTTTCAATGGTAACCAAGGTCATTTTACGTTTGGAAAGCTCCAATTCTACTCTTAAAACATCACTTTTTAGAACGACTCCGTTTTTATATAAAGACTTGATTTCTTTAAGCTGTACTTCCTGATCTTTAATATCCTGTTTGATAAGATCTCTGAAGATGAATGTTTTCTGGAGTTCAAGGTAAAGGGTTGCTGTTTTATAGTGAATATCGGAAACTGCCTGATCTTTCTGAATTTCTTTCACCTTCTGCAAAGTCTGGTTTTCTTTAATTTTAAGGTTGAGCTTATTTCCGTTGTAAATATTCAGGTAAAAATCGGCTCCCACTCTGTAAAGGGTGTGGATCACCTCATGCTGGCTAGGTTTGGAAAAAATTCCGTTTTCATAAATGGGAATGTTGGATGCTTTTTCTACTGATCCTTTCACTTGTATTTCCGGAAGTCTTTCTCTTTTGGTGTCTTTTACTTCTGCTTCCGCAATGTCTACACTGATGGTATTCATTTTAATATGACGGCTGTTTTCTTCAGCTCTTTGCCATGCGTCTTTTAGGGAGATTCGGATGGTATCATTTCGTGGACTGCCTGTTTGAGCTGATATAAAGTAGGAAGCTCCTAACACCAGCAGTCCGGTGACATAGATTTTCATTTGAATTTTTCGAATTATTGCAGTGCAAATTTATTGGCAATCCGCAAATTTTATTTACCTAAAATAGTCAAGTTTTACATGATTCCGGCCAAATGATTATATTTGCATTTTCATTATATTTTGATTTTTCTATGGGATTAATTGCAGCGCTTCCGGACATTGATAAACACGAGAAAAGTGTGTTTGTAATGCATGAAAAATCAGAGAAACTGATTCCTTTTCATAAACATACCAAAGGGCAGCTGAGCTATGTAGAAGGTGGTATTGCTTATATTACCATCGATAACCGGACGTATGTAGTACCTGCGAGACATTTCTTCTGGATTCCACAGGGTATGGAGCATATTTTAGAGATTGGTCATACGGCAACTGTTCTTCGTTCGCTGTATTTTTATGCTCATGATGATATTTCAGATCCTTTTTACAGCAGACTGGGAATTTACCCGGCCTCGGAACTTTTGATCCAGATGATTAAATATACGGAGATGTGGGATGAAAAGCATGTTACTGAAAAAGATGAAAACTTTGAATTTCTGGTAGCTTTAAAAAAGATTCTGCCTAAAACCCATAAACAACCTTTACCTATTATTCTTCCCGCCACTCACAATAAGCAGATGATGAAAATAGTTTCTTATCTTGAATGGAATATGGCAGAAAAGCTAACCCTTTCAAATGTAAGTGCCAGATTTGGGTTGAGCGAGCGTTCTATGTCCCGTCTGTTTAAAGCGGATATGGATATTTCTTTTCTCCAATATCTGAAAACATTGAGGATCGTCAAAGCTATTGAACTGCTCTTGAATACGGATAAACCTATTAATGAGATTGCTGATGATGTGGGTTATAGTTCAATTAGTGCCTTTAGTGATACTTTTCATGAGTTTACGCAATCCAGGCCTTCGGATCTTAGGAAAAGCAGTAAGGCTTTTTGATGTTTGAAGTGATGTGGAGAGGTACCACCCCGTCAAAAATTCTTTGAATTTTCCACTTTTAGTTTTTAACGAACTCAGTTCTGCTATTTATTAATTCTCCGTTTTTATACATAAAATAATCAATTCGATTTCCTGACTTCTGCCACCATTCTCCATGAGGCAAACCGTTCTTATAAATTTCGATTTTAATTGGTTTAATCGTTTGTTTATAATCTTTATCTCCTGACAACGATTTTATAACGTCTATGCTTGATGTAGAATAGAAATCTTCATTCCTATAGTATTTCCAAATTCCCTCTTTCATCCCATTTTTAAACACAGCAATTATGCTATAGGGACTATATTCACTCCATGATTCATTAATATTTATAATCTTATAAGTTCCATTTATAGGCGTCTGATTACTTCTTAAAAGTAATTTTTCATTACAATTGGGTTTAATATAAATTGGACCTTCAAAATTGAATGGTTTTCTATTCTTTACTGCTTTAATTACCCTCCCTTCATCAGAAAATGATTCATTATAACGCATACAGTTTCCCCAATACACTTCAGATGAACTCAATTGAGGAATTGAATCTATTTTTCCTTTACTGTTTGGATTTGTTTTACATGAAACAAATAATATTAATAAAAAAATATATTTAAGAAATCTCTTTACCATTTGTTGCGTTTATTTTAATTAAATCTCCTCTTTGAGTAGGCGTTCTTACATCACCAAGCATAATGTCCCACTGATATTTATATAAATAAATTCCAAAATCCAAAGGAATAGGTAGTGGATTACTAGGATCAGGTCCCAATTTTGGATAATCCATTACATTCAATGTTTCATTTTTAATAAAATGGTGCCTATTACTAACACAATAATCCTATTTTAAAAATAATATAGCCTTTAAATATTAAATTTAAAGGCTATATTTAAAAACCATTAA
>NZ_MAYF01000150.1 GCF_001684955.1 Chryseobacterium contaminans
CAAAAACACACGCCATACTGGATTACCTTATGGGGATATTCCTCATAAGCGTCCCATGGCTGCTAGGATTTGCAGATAACAGCGCTGCAACAGTTTTACCAGTTATACTGGGTGCATCTACATTGGCTTACAGTCTCCTTACGGATTACGAATATGCTTTGGCTCCGGCTTTTTCTTTTCAGGGACATCTTCTTCTTGATTTGATGTCTGCCATCCTTCTCACGGTATCACCTTGGTTGTTTGGCTTTTATGAAAAGGTACATTGGCCTCATATCATCTTAGGAATAGTTGAACTTATCGCTATACTTATTACCAGAAAAGCACCTCCGGAAACTCATTTTCCAATGAAAACATATTAAACATCTACACATTTTAAACTTCTAAGCTTTACTGAACATCAGTGAAGCTTTTATCTTCCCTCATTAGCATTTATTGGTTTTATGAAATACATAATTCAAAAATATCCGCTGTAAGGCAAGTTTTTAATATCTTTATGCTTTAATAACAACTATATTTATGAAGAATATTTCATCGGTATTATTAATTTCTGCCTTGGCGTTCAATCAATCTTGTACTACAATGAAACAGACCGATACACAACAGGAACTTCCTGCTCCTGATCCATCTTTATCTTCAAACCCTTTTATGAAGAAGAGTAAGCTTCAGTACGAAGCTCCGGAGTTTGACAAAATTAAAAATGAACATTTTAAACCGGCCTTTGATTTCGGATTGAAACAACATGCTGCTGAAATTGAAAAAATTGCCAATAATCCTGCTTCCCCTACTTTTGAAAATACCATTGTTGCATTGGAAAAAAGCGGTGAAGTGCTGAGAAGAGCACAGATTGTGTTCTCTAACCTTACCAGCGCGAATACCAATCCTACTTTACAGGCTTTAGATGAAGAATATGCTCCAATTTTTGCAGCACACTCTGATAAAATGTTCCTGAATGAAAATCTTTATAAAAGAATCAAGTCAATCAAAGAAGATGGACTTGACTCTGAGAGCAAGAGATTGGTACAGTATTATAAGCAAAACTTTGAGATTGCGGGAGCTAATCTTTCTGCGGCAGATAAGGAAACTTTGAAGCAGATCAACCAGGAACTGGCTTCACTTTCCACTCAATATGCCAATAAATTATTGGAAGCAAGAAAGCAAGGTGGTGTATTCTTTTCTGATGCAAAGGAACTGGACGGGCTTTCTGCTGATGAAATTGCTGCAGCTGCGGCTGATGCCAAAACAGCAGGACAACCTGGAAAATATCTTCTTGCCCTACAGAACACGACCCAGCAACCTCTTTTACAAAACCTGAAAAACAGAGCTACCAGAGAAAAGCTATTCAAAGCTTCATGGACAAGAGCTGAAAAGGGTGATGCTAACGATACGAGAGAAACCATTGAAAAACTGGCTAAAATCAGATTGAAGAAAGCTCAGATTCTTGGTAAAAAGAATTTCGCAGAATGGAAACTTCAGGATCAGATGGCGAAAACTCCGGAAGCAGCTACTAAACTGATGAACCAGGTTGCTACACCAGCTGTAGAAACAGCAAGACGTGAGGCTAAAGATATTCAGGACCTTATCGATCAGCAAAAAGGTGGTTTCAAAGTAGAGCCTTGGGACTGGAATTTCTATGCTGAACAAGTAAGAAAAGCGAAATTTGATCTTGACGAAAGTGAAATTAAACCTTATTTTGAAATCACAACGGTTTTAGAAAAAGGAGTTTTCTTCGCAGCTGAAAAATTCTACGGACTGACTTTCAAAAAGAGAACTAATCTTCCTGTTTATCATCCGGATGTAGTAACGTATGAAGTTTTCGATCATGACGGAAAGTCTATCGCAATCTATTATCTGGATTTCTATACAAGAGATTCTAAAAATGGAGGGGCATGGATGAGCAACTTTGTAGAACAGTCTTATCTGATGGGAACAAAACCTGTAATTGTAAACTGCTACAATTATCAGAAACCTGCTCCTGGCAAACCTTCGTTAATCAGCTTTGATGATGTTTCAACTATTTTCCATGAGTTTGGACACTCTATCCACGGAATGTTTGCAAGCCAGAAATATCCATCGCTTTCAGGAACCAACGTACCAAGGGACTTTGTGGAATTCCCTTCTCAAATCAACGAACACTGGGCATTGGATCCGACAGTTATAAAGAACTATGCTGTTCATTATGAAACAAAGCAGCCTATTCCTCAGGAATTGGTAGATAAAATTAAAAAGGCTGCTACTTTCAATCAAGGATATATGACTACAGAATTGATTTCTGCAGCAGCTTTAGATATGGATTGGCATTCTGTAACCAATGAAAGCCAGTTTATTCCGGTTTTAGATTTTGAAAAACAATCTTTAACGAATCACGGATTTACTTTAGCAACAGTTCCACCAAGATACCATACCCCTTATTTTGCACACATCTGGGGTGGTGGATATTCAGCTGGATATTATGCTTATCTGTGGTCTGAAACGCTGGATAACGACGCATGGGAATGGATCAGCAAAAACGGTGGATTAACCAGAGAAAACGGTGACCGTTTCAGAAAATATATTCTTTCTGTAGGAAATTCTGTAGACCTTAACCAGGCATTCAGAGATTTCACAGGACATGATCCGGATATTAAACCTTTATTAAGAAACAGAGGGTTTATTAAATAATATAATTGAAGCATTCTTTTAAGAGTGCTTCTTTTTTTTGATTGAAACCTAAAACTATTCTCAAATTTGTATATAAAAATTGAAAGATAAGTTTTGGCTAAAGCCAATGGATGGATTGTATTATTTTAGAACAGATATTTATTATACTTTTGCAGCTTACAACTTTAAATAAACAAGATGAATTGTCCCTGCTGTTCAGGAAAGTCCTACGAAGAATGCTGCAAACCTTATCATACAGGAGAAAAACATGCTCCCACCGCTGAAGCACTGATGCGTTCCCGATTTTCAGCCTTCGCCATTCCGAATGGTGAATATTTAATGGAAACTACCCTTCCGGGAAAACGAAAGTTCCACAACAAGCGGGATCTACAGGAATGGGGAGAAATCAATGAATGGACAAAACTGGAAATAGTTCAGACTCCTGCTTTAAACCATGTAGAATTTAAGGCTTACTATACAGACCAGGATGGCCATCCTCAAATCCATCACGAATTTTCTGTTTTCCAGAAGATGCATGAGCGTTGGTATTATGTTTCAGGTGAATTTTTAGACTAATACTATGAAGAATAATTTTATTTATACCCTGCTGCTTTTACTGTGTAGCTTTGGATTTTTTAATGCTCAGACTGCTGAAGATAAAAAAGAAGTTTCTGTAGCTGTAACCGATATTTTAAAAGGTTTCCAAACCAAGAATGGTGATCTCATGAATAAGTATGTGAACGAAACCTACGGTGTTGGTGTTCTTTTTACAAGTAGCAGTGATCTGGGATTTGTTTCCAATGAGGATGTTGATTTCAGTATGCCATTAGGATATATTAAAAAGGCATGGAATATCAGAAATCAGTTTCCCATAGAGTTTGATACTGCTTTTGAATATGACTTGAAAAACAAAAAGTGGAAAAAAGAAGGATTATCTGTTCAGTTTAATTCTAATGTAGTGAATGATTATGCCGATAAGTTTTCAGAACTATACGCTGTAAAGGATCAGCCCATTTTTAAGATCAATTCTGATCCTAAAAATGTAGTTTTTATAACGCTTGCTGAAAATAGTAAGGAAAATGCTCCTGTTAACGGATTTCGATTTGTTATGACAAAGATTGATGGCAAGTGGTTCCTGACATTTATTGATGTAACGGAGTATGATGCGGAGTAAAAGTGTGGGATAAATCACCCCTTCAATTCTTCGATTTGACATCCCTTCAGCGGAGGGGAATACTAAGCACTATTTGACTATTATCATATAACTTACAAAAAATACCTCTCAGAAAACGCTGTGAGGTATTATTATGTTATCTCAGACTAGAATCTAAAAATCCGATCAAAAAAAATGTCCGAAAAAATCGGACATTATATTATTTTTTAGTGAGCATCAGTCCCGTCAATTCCGTGAGCGTGACCGTGTGATAATTCTTCTTCTGTTGCAGGACGAGTGTTTAAAACTTCTACCTGGAAATCTAACACTTTACCAGCCATTGGGTGGTTAAGGTCTGCTACTACAGCTTCCGGAGTTACTTCAACTACAAAAGCCTGG
>NZ_MAYF01000151.1 GCF_001684955.1 Chryseobacterium contaminans
ATGGGGTGGGAAAAGCTTTTTTGCAGTAGACTGCTCAGGATTTACTCAGTTGGTGTATAAAATTCACGGTATTAAGATTCCAAGAGATGCTTCACAGCAGGCCGAAGTAGGAGAAGACCTTACTTTTGTAGAAGAAACAAAGCCAGGAGACTTGGCTTTCTTTGAAAATGCAGACGGAAAAATTATTCATGTTGGGATTATGCTGGAAAATCAGAAAATTATCCATGCTTCAGGAAAAGTGAGAATTGATACGCTGGATTCTACCGGAATCTTTAATGAGGAAATGAATAAACATACACATAAGTTGAGAGTTCTAAAAAGTGTAATTTAAAAACATGAGGCTTTCTGGTATATTATTAATTGTGAATACCCTTTTACTGGTAGTAATCTGGGTGTTTGCGGGAATTAAATATGCTGGGTTACCTGAAATTATTCCTACTCATTTTGATATTCATGGAAATGTAGATGGAGAATCAGGAAAAGCAACAATTTGGTTTTTGCCATGTATTGCGGCTTTTATTCACCTCCTTTTTATTGGAATAAAAGATCCCAATTCACCGCTTTTGAATGTTCCCAAAAGTTTCCGCAATGAAAAAACACTGAAGTTATATCTGTTCGCTCTGGAGCTTCCGGTAATGATTCTATTTCTTGATATTATTGTTGAAAGCATCCGTGTTGCAGAAGGAAAGCAGACAGAGCTTAGTGATGCTGTTTTCTTTATTTTAGGATTATTGTTTGCTGTAATTGGTATAGGACTTATAAAATCACTTCGAGATAGTAAAAGAAAATCAAACGACTAGATCTATCAAAATTGAACTTACTTTATAACATATCTATCAGTCTTCTCATTTTTGGAATGAAGGTTTTCTCGTTATTTAATGACAAAACTAAAAAAGGCGTTGACGGGAGAAAGCAATCTTTAAATAAAGTAAAATCTGCTTTTTCAAAAACAGATAAGGTCATCTGGATGCATGCCGCTAGTTTAGGGGAATATGAACAGGGGCTGCCTGTGCTGGAAAAACTTAAAGATCAATTTCAGGATCATAAAATTCTGATCACTTTCTTTTCTCCGTCAGGATATGAGAATGTTGTGAAAAAGAAACATATTGCTGATGTAATCTGCTATCTTCCATTTGATAAAGTAAATACTGTAAGAGAATTTGTATCGCAGTTTGATGTTAAACTATTTTTTACGGTGAAATATGATTACTGGTATAATTTACTTTCTGTACTTAAAGAAAAGAATACAAAGATCTATGTGATTTCTGCATTGTTCTATGAGAGACAGTCGTTTTTTACGTCTTATGGAAAATGGTTTGTAAAGCAGCTTAAGAAGAATGTTGATTGGTTTTTTCATCAAACACAATTCTCTGTTGCCTTAGCCAAGAGTGTGGGATTGGTGAAGTCTTCAGTAACGGGAGATACAAGATTCGACAGGGTGAAGCAACTCAGAAATCGTGATAATCATGTGGATTATATTGGAGATTTCACAGGCAGTCACAAAGCAATTGTTTTTGGAAGCTCATGGCAGGCAGAAGAGAAAATTGCAGAAATGGTTTCCCGTAAAAACAATACGGTAAAAATAATCATCGCGCCTCATGATCTGAAAAGAGTGGAACATCTGAAAAATATATTTCCTGATGCTGTATTATATAGTCAGATCAAAAGCTCAAAATCTTTAAATTCCAATTCTCAAATCTTAATTATTGATAGTATAGGATTACTGTCAAAACTATATTCCTATGCAGATATAGCAGTTGTTGGCGGTGGATTTCATGATGCAGGTCTTCATAATATTCTGGAAGCGGCCACATTTGGAGTTCCGGTTATCTTTGGAAATCATTATAAAAAGAATCCTGAAGCAGACGACCTTATCGGAAAGAATGGCGGAAGATCTTTTAAAGACGAATACACCGCCACAGAATTCGTTTTATTTCTTGCTAACGAGGATCATGAAGAAGAGCTCACAGAAATGTCTGAAAATGCAAAGAATTTTGTTGACGAGAAACCCAATTCTACAGAAATGATCCTGCAGAAGATTCTATCTTAAAAAGCCCTGGCTTTTGATGTCTTTCATGATTTGTTCAATGTTTTCAGGAATGCTGTCAGATTCAAACCAGTTAAAATCAAGTCCGTTATTGATGCATAATTTTTGGAGATAATGGTTTTCAAAAATCTTTTGTCTTAGGCTTCTTAAAAGCTCATCAAATTCCATCCAGTAATCTTCATCCAGCTTCTTAATTAAGACCAGAGATTTGAATATCTTATTGATGATATAAATGTAAAGTTTATACACGTTATCAAATCGCTGTTTGCTCAAATCATTATTGTAATCTAATATCTTATCAACCATCAGCAGATTTAATGAAACTTCCCCGAATTTGTCTGTTGTTATTTTGATATGCTCAGTGATTTCTGCACTGATTTTTCGGATAATGGTAAGGAAATACTTAGCATTACCAATATATTTTGATGCTAAAAGAACTTTTTCTTCTACATTTTGTTCCATTGCATTTCTCTTATCATCGGTAGTTTCCGGATCAATAAGTTCAAAATACAGTTTCTTAGATAATAGTTTATCCTTTCTCAGGAGTCTGAAAATTAGTTTATCCTTCTCTGTGCTGGAAAAAGCACTCAACGCCGCTTTAAACTCTTTAGAATACTCCATCAATTGAATATTTTTGAATATTTCATGAACCCATTTACCGCCCAGTTTGCTGTATAATACAATGATTTTAAAGTTGAGAATCCCATAAAATCTTTATATACCAGATATTGATCTTTAATGATGTTTTTTTTCTTTCTGGAAACACTGTTCTCACGCATTCTGTATTTTGCCATTGTCTTATTGATGGGCATTCCTTCAGGAATTACCTTAAGGAGGTTTAACCACATCACATGGTCTTCACGTTTACTCTTTACAGGAAACAGAAATTTTCCGACTCTTTTAGTGTCATACATCGTAGAAACAGGAGCTAGCCGGCATGTCTTCAACAGATTTGAGAAAGTAACAACTTTATCAGCAAGAAAATCCTTTAAAATAGGCTGAAGCTGCTCATCACATCTTGAATAATTACAGTATACGAGTTCCGCATGATGTTCCTGCATGTAATCTGTCATGGTCTCAAGATATTCAGGATACCAGAAGTCATCAGAATCCAGAAAGGCAATATAACGGCCTTGGGCCCTTTCAAGGCTATTGTTCCTTGCATTTCCCGCACCACCATTTTTTTCCAAAACCTGAAGCTTAATTCTAGTATCATTGTATTTTCTGATGATCTCAACAGTATTGTCTTTAGAAAGGTCATCAGTAATGAGCCACTCCCAGTTTTCATAGGTTTGGCTAAGGACAGACTGTATTGTTTCTTCTATGAAATCAGCTGAGTTGTAGCAGGGAGTGATAATGGAGACCAGGTCTTTCATTCGTGTTGTAAAATATAGGTAAAATTATAAAAATCTTTTTTCATAAAGATGCCATGAGGCAATTCCTACTCCAATAACAACAAACATACATATTATGCCCATGAGATATGGATTGTAGTTAGCAAAAAGTCCCAAAGTAGCAAAAACCCTGATGATAGGGAAGTGGAAGATATAAATTCCGTACGTGAAATCCCCGTATTTTCCAAAATTATTAAGGAACTTAAAAGAGTAAGCAATATATAGAACAATAATGCTGATCATTATAGGAGAGAATAGTTTTATATCAAAAATAAGATCAATCCAAACCGTAACGATAGCAATAATGAAAAGTATATTTTTATGTTGAATAAATTTGTCAAAATGAAAATAGATGAGCATTCCGCCAATAAAATAGCATAGTGAACCCGGGAGCTGTCTGGAAAGTGCTGCTTTTCCGGCCATTTCGAAATAATTTAGATAGATCAGAGAAAGAAAATACAGGACGATCAGGCTGAGGGTACGGTATTTATTGTTTTTTCCGAATAGTAAGAACATCAGTGGAACGGCTATATAAAAGCACATTTCTATCTTAAGTGTCCATAAGGCTCCGTTTACAGCCTGGTTTCCAAATACACCAGGAAGCCAGGGAGCTTTAAAGTTGAGGAATATTGAATTCCAGAACAGGTATTTATAAACCTGTGGGTTGCTAAAATATTCAGAGATTGGTAAGGTGCTTACCAGACTCAACAAAGTAGCGCAGAGAAATACAACAAGTAGATAAGCA
>NZ_MAYF01000152.1 GCF_001684955.1 Chryseobacterium contaminans
TCCTGTTACCGTCTGTTGGGAAAACAAAAAATTACTGCATAAAAGTATAAGGAAAATAACTCCTTTTTTCCAGTATGTAATGATTGTATTTCTTAGGCTATAATTCAACTCTTCTTTTATCTTTAAAAACACCTTTACTTTATTGGGGAACAAGCTTATTTAATTTACGGTATTCAGCAAAGGCAACCTGCAATTCAAACTTTAACACGTCTTTGTTGAAATCTTTCCTGAATTTTTTGGAAAGGTATCTTGTTTCTTCTGCATACAGTAAAAACGCATCGATCTGTTCATCCTCCATCCCGTATTTTTTCAGAAAATCTAAATTCACCTCATTTTTAAGCTGTATCATAAAATCTTGAAATTCTAAATAATTAGCTTTGGTAATTTTAGGTTTTGTTGCTTTGGTCAATAAACCTACTGCTGTACCAATAACACCCAAAACATCTACCTGCCCTACTTTATAATCATGTCCTGTAAAAGTTTTGGAAATGGATTTATCAGGTAAAGGCTCGGTTAAAGGACTTTTCATATATTTTGACATTTCCGATTTTAAGGATTTTAGTTTTTGAGACTCATTGAGACGTTTATTATCTTTTTCCAGATTACCGGTAGGTTTAAAGGCTATCTGTACTTCCGGAATCTGGATTACGGCTTTTTGAAGAATCATCAGCACAGGTGTATTGAAATCTTCTTTTGAAATCTTCTTGCTGGCACGGTAATATCCTTCTTTTATGGCTCTTATTTCATCGTTTTCACCTGCTTCTATCACAAACTTACCTGAAGAATCACTCAGTACAGAAGTATTTTTTGAAACATTAATGATTAATACCGGATTGATATTGACATTACTGTTGTCTGTAACGAGTCCTGTAACTTTTTCCTGTGAGAATGTATAGCTGAATACAATCAGAGATAACAAAAGAAGTAGTTTGAATTTCACGGGTTATTTTTTATAGAGCAAAGCTAAAATTATTTTTAAATTATTGAATAAGTTTAACCACCGTTAACGCCTTTTTAGTATTTCTTTCTACCTTTTACTGCTGAAACTGTTAAATAGGCAGATTGAATTGTTAAATTTTCTTTTAAATTTTAGCTAACTTGCAGTCTCAATTCTCTTTTTACAATGCAAAATTCTTATACAGTCATCAATGCTTCTGCCGGTTCCGGGAAAACCTATGCCCTGGTTCAGCGGCTTTTGATGATCTGTCTTCGCTATCCTAATCAACAGCAATCGATCAGGAATATTCTTGCTTTGACCTTTACGAATAAGGCAGCTAATGAGATGAAGGAAAGGATTTTGTCATGGCTTGGAAATTTCTCAGCCAGTAATTATGCAGAGAATGCTGATCTTAAAAATATTCAGAAAGCTTTTGAAGAAGAAGGATTAAAAATTACCATTGATGAGCTGCATCAGAGGTCTAAAAGGTTGCTGGACCATATTCTTCACAATTATTCTACTTTAAATATCGGAACAATTGACCGTTTTAACTCCAGACTGGTAAGAAGCTTTTCTTATGAGTTAGGACTGGCTAAAAATTTCAATCTGGAAATTGAAGCTGAACCATTCCTGATTGAAGCTGTGGATAAAATGCTGGATCAGATCGGAGAGAATGAAACGATCTCCAATTCTTTCATGGATTATGTGGATTACAGTCTCGAAAACAATGAAAGGATCAATCTTAACAAAAACCTTTATGATTCAGCAAAAGAGTTTGTAAAGGATATTCACTATGAGCATCTGAAAAATAACGAAAGTTTTGATGATGCAAATTATGAAAACATCAAAAATACACTTCGTAAAGATATTATTCTGAATAAAAAACAGGCTGCTGAACTTGCTGCTGCTTCAATTGAATTATTCCAATCCAGGAATATTGAGATTGAAGATTTTGCTCAGGGGAAAAATGGAATCGGAGGTTTCTTTACCAAGGTGATTGATTTTTATCAACAGAAAAGAGCGGGTTTTCCTTTTCCTACTACACAGGAAGAATCTGTCATCAACAATTACAGAAAAGGAGCTTCCTCAAAATCTAAACACAAAGAAACTGAAATTTTTGAAATTCTGGATCAGCTTATTGAAAACAGAATGAAGCTTATTCTTCTCTATATTGAAACCCAGAAGAAAGAAAAGGTTTTATCTGCACTGCTCCCTTTAAAAGTGAATAAGGATATCCAGGATGAGCTGAAAAAAATTGAAGAAGAGAATGATCTTGTTCTTTTATCAAAGTTTAATATTCTTATCAATGAAAATCTTAAAAACGAACCTTCTGCTTTTATTTATGAAAAAGTGGGGGCACAGTTTCAGCATTATTTCTTTGATGAGTTTCAGGATACATCGGAACTGCAGTGGCAGAATTTTGTTCCGCTGAGAGATCATAGTGTTTCCACTGAATATACTTCTTTCACCCTTGTTGGAGATCCAAAACAGAGTATCTACAGATTCCGTGGAGGGGAAAGTAAGCTAATGCTGGATATTATCAATAAAAAGGAATTTTCTCCCAAGCAAGCAGATCTTTTAGTTCTTAAAGACAACTGGAGAAGCGCCAAAAATATTGTACAGTTCAACAATGAGCTGTATCAGTATCACTCACTTGAATTGGAAGACGAGCATAAAAATATCTTTGGAACAGATGCTGAGCAGACTCCTAAATCTGAAATTGAAGGACGTGTAAAAGTAAACCTGATCGAAAATCTTACGAATGAAGAGTTTTATAATGATACATCAGAGAGCATGAGAAAAGATATCCAGGAATGCCTGGATAACGGGTTTAGGTTTTCGGATATCACGATTCTCTGCCGTGGCAATTTCGATATTTTCAGCTATTCTCAAAAGCTTGGAAATTTAAAGGTTAACTATCGAGGTGATGAAACAAATATTAAAACCATTTCTGATAAAGGTCTTACATTGGAGCTTTCCAATACTTTAAAGGCCGTCATTGAGTTTTTAAGATGGGAAATCAATCCAAAGAATAAGCCATGTCTTATTATGATGATGTATTACCTGAATACCCTGGGAAAAATTCACATGGCAGATTTCACACTGGAAATGAAAGAAATTCTGGACATTGAAAGTCATGAGGAAATTCTTCAGTTTATTCAGAAGAAATATTTCTTACAGCTAAAGCAGGATCATTTTCCACGATTCAACCTGTATAATTTTATAGAATATTATATCAATGAATTTTCAGTTGAAAATAAGGAAACAGACTTCCTGCTGAATTTTTTGGAAATGCTTTTCAATTTTACCCAAAATGCAGGAGCCAGTACCAAGGAGTTTTTAAAATACTGGGATGAAGAGGCTTCTTCTTACACTATTCAGGCTTCGGAAAACATTGATGCTATCCAGATCATGACCATCCACAAGTCTAAAGGGCTGGAATTTCCCATCGTTTTTATTCCTATGATGAACAAGAATCGGGATAGTGAGTTTACTAACTGGTTTGAGACCAATGAGAGTGATGCTTTAAAATCTGTTAATATTAATCAGTTCAGTAAGAATCTTGAGGTGTATGATGAGGAAATTCAAAAATTCAACAAGAAAAATTCATATAAAAACCTGATTGACAGGCTGTGTTTGCAATATGTAGCAACAACGCGACCTATTGAACAGTTATTCTTCTATCTCCAAAAGGCTAATAAAACCTCGAATAATCTTGAGCTGCTGGAATTTATTCAGACCAAAAACACTGAAAATGCAGATTCATTTGATTTGTACGAAGTGAAGCCTGAAATGCTGAAGAAGCATTCAAAAACGAAGACTTCATCTTTTAAAACACAGAATATTCAGAATCTGAAAAACGTTAATGAAAAGAGTACTTCTATTAAAATTGCCACTCCGTCAAAAAACTACCAGGTTCGGAATGAAAAAGTGAGGATCGGGCTTTTTGTGCATGAACTTTTATCTAAGATCAATACTGAAAAAGATATTAATAAAGTTCTGGAAGGTTATGTTTTGGAAGGCCAGATTACATGGGAAGAAAAGAATGAAATACAGATCACATTACAGGAAATTGTCAAAAAATACGCTGAATTTTTTGATGAGAAATGGGAAGTGATCAATGAAAAGGATATTATGATCTCTGAAAATGGAGAAAGCCATATTTCCAGACCTGACCGTATTCTGAAAAGTGAGGAAGGTTATATTATTGTTGACTTTAAAACCGGAGAGG
>NZ_MAYF01000153.1 GCF_001684955.1 Chryseobacterium contaminans
ATCCGAAAACTGGTTGTTCAGGATGAAGTTTTCAAAAGACTGTCCTGTGATTTTTTCAATAATCATCGTAAGAAGAAAATAATTGGTTTGATTATATCTGAACTCATTTCCTGTTTTAAAGTCCATTTTTTCCTTAGATAATCTTTCAATAACCCTAGCATTAGAATCATCCACGGTGATATCATTAAAGGTTATGAGATTAGGAATTCCTGAAGAATGGGTTAATAGATTTTTTATTTTAACTTCCTGCCATGTTTGGGGTAGGTTTTCAATATATTTTGAAATGTTATCCTCTAAAGATAACCTACCTTTTTCAATCAGTTGAAAAGCACCAATATTTGTCATTAATTTTGAGGTGGAATATATCCTGAACATTGAGTTTGAATCCACTTTTTTATTGCTTTCCAGTGTTTCCGTGCCGTAATATTTCTGGAAAACAACCTTGCCGTCTTTTATAACTCCAATAGCCAAACCTGGGATCTGATTAATTGCAACCATTTCTTTCACATACTGATCAATAGCTGCGGATTGTTCAGTTTTCTGAGTATAAGCCATTACGGAAATACTTAGAGCTAATGTATTTAGAATGAATTGTTTCATGGGTAACTTGTTTATGTTTTATAAAAGACAATTTAAACTCCATTGATATTACACTCCCCATCAAAGATACAAAGAATGGGAACAAAAAAACCTCCGATAAAAATCGAAGGTTTTATATTTATTGATGATCACCAGCAAGTAAACTACTCATTGCCGATTACTCATTATTTATATTTCTGTGTTCAGATCCCAGTTTTCAAGGTAATCATGAACATGCTTAAGCATCATTCCACCTAAAGAACCATCTACTACTCTGTGGTCATAAGAGTGAGACATGAACATTAAGTTTCTGATGGCAATTACATCACCGTCTGCTGTTTCAAGAACTGCAGGTTTTTTAACGATAGCTCCGATGGCAAGGATCGCTACTTGCGGCTGAGGAATGATAGGGGTTCCCATAAGGTTTCCAAAGCTTCCTACGTTAGAAATTGTATACGTTGCACCCTGAGTGTCTTCTGGTCTCAATTTCTTGTTTCTTGCTCTGTAAGCTAAGTCATTAATTGCTTTAGCAAGTCCTGAAAGAGATAACTGATCTGCATTTTTGATTACAGGAACAATCAGGTTTCCATCTGGTAGAGCAGTTGCCATACCGATGTTGATATTTTTCTTTTTAATGATATTGTCTCCATTTACAGAAACATTGATCATTGGGAAATCCTGGATTGCTTTTACTACAGCTTTTACAAAAATAGGCATGAAAGTAAGTTTTTCACCTTCACGTTTTTCAAACATTGCTTTGTTTTTGTTTCTCCATTTTACAACGTTGGTAACGTCTGTTTCAATGAAAGAAGTTACATGTGGAGCAATTTGTTTTGCTTTCACCATGTTTTCAGCAATGATCTTTCTCATTCTGTCCATTGGAATGATTTCGTCACCTGCAGCAGCCGTAATCGTTGCAGCTGGTGCTGAAACAGGAGCTGGGGCAGAAACAGATTGCTGTACCGGAGCAGCTTGTTGAGCAGGTTGGCTTCCTCTGTTAGCAACGTAAGCTAAAATATCTTCTTTAGTAATTCTTCCTTCTAAACCGCTTCCTTTGATAGATTTCAGTTCGGTTTCAGAAATATTTTCCTGTTGTGCAATTGATTTAACAAGTGGAGATAAATAAAGATCTCCGGAGAATTCTACATTAGATGCAGCCGCAGTTTGTAAAGGCTGCTCAATAGTTTTTAAAGTTTCAGTATCCGGAGTAGCTGCTGGTGTTTCAGAGGTTACTTCCTCAGAAGCAGAACCTTCTCCTTCAATTTCTAAAATAGCAATGGCCTCACCTACTTTTGCAACTTCATCTTTTTGCTTTAAAATTTTTACGATTTTTCCCGAAACTGGTGTCGGAACGTCTGAATCTACTTTATCTGTTGCAATTTCTACTACAGAGTCATCCTCTTTTACGTTATCACCTTCATTGAATAACCAAGTGATAATTGTCGCTTCCATAACACCTTCTCCCATGGAAGGAAGCAATAATTTGTATTCTGCCATTTTTGATTTTTAGATTTTGACAAATATATAAAAAAAATCGGTTTTTTTATGAAATATATAATTTTACATAAATTGGATATAGATATTTTCACCTACATTCAATCCAAACAGGCTTTTAGCACCGTTTTTCTTGCTACCTTTATAGATTGTTAGCTCCAATAACTGACTGTCATTGAAGATTGCAGCAGACTGTCCATGGAACTCTGTCTCCCTTTCCCAGTCCGAAACCACTTCCGTATGGCTGGAAAAGATCCGGGAAAGGCTCAGGTTTCTGAATTTTATGGTAAATCCTTTATATCCTTTACTGATATTTTCAAAGAAATCTTGATTGATATTTGAGATGATATTTCCGAAATTATCAATATAAGTTACTTCGCCAATAATCATTGCTTCAGATTCATTGTAAACAGCCCTTGGGAACATCAGCTGTTTGGCGGTGTCAATTTTCCTTCCGATCACTTCAGGAAGACCACCATTGGCAAGATGCACAGCTGCCGGAACAAAAATATCCGTAGAAGTAAAATTAATGACATCATCAAAACGGTTGTTTAAGGTGATTTCATAGATGGCTTCCGGCTTAATATCAAAAAAGATAAGGCTTAAAAGACCATTGTCTGCAGCCAGAAAATAAGAACCATCAGCTTTATAAAGGATATTTTTTCTTGATTTATGATAAAAACTATCTACAGAAAGGATGTGGATACTTCCTTTCGGGAAATATTTGTAAGCGTTTCTTACAATATAAGATGTCTGTATAAGGTTGAATGCCTGGATATCGTGGGTTATATCAATAATATTAACCTCAGGATTTAGAGACAGAATTTTGCCTTTCACAGCGGCAACTCTGTAATCTAAATTTCCGAAATCCGAAGTAAGGGTAATAATTGACATGAGCAATTTATAGAATAGTGTAGTCATGCAAAGTTATTTAAAATAAAAGGAAAGCCCGAAAGATTGTTGAAAAGAATTTGATATAAATTGAAAAAAAGCTTTAATTTTAAAATCTAAAAAATAAAAATACTGCATGTTTGAATTGACCTATGATCTGGAAGACATCGATGCGAAAATCTTCTATGGAGTTAATAACCAATATTTCAACTTACTAAAATCAAGCTTTCCAACCATTAAAATTACGGGGAGAGACCATTATATTTTTGCAATGGGAAATCAGGAAGCGTTAGATATACTGAAGCAAAAACTGGATGATATTGTAAAATTTATCTCAAAAAACAACTCAATTGGGCTGAAAGACGTTGAAAATATTCTAAATATTAAAGATGAAAACGAAAAACAGCTGATCTTTGATCAGGACATTATCGTAAAAGGAGTAAACGGAAAAGTCATTAAGGCTAAAACAACCAATCTTAAAAAACTCGTAAAAGAAACAGAGAAAAAAGATATGGTTTTTGCCATTGGTCCTGCCGGAACCGGAAAAACCTATACCAGTGTGGCGTTGGCGGCAAGGGCATTGAAAGATAAGGAGGTAAAAAGAATTATTTTAACAAGGCCAGCTGTGGAAGCAGGAGAGAGCCTGGGGTTTCTTCCGGGAGATCTTAAAGAAAAGCTAGATCCATATTTACAGCCTTTATATGACGCACTTCGGGATATGATTCCTCATGAAAAGCTGGAAGGCTTTATGGAGAAAAAGGTTATAGAGGTGGCGCCATTGGCTTTCATGAGAGGGCGTACCCTTGATGATGCTTTTGTAATTCTTGATGAAGCACAAAATACTACCCATGCTCAAATGAAAATGTTCCTTACGAGAATGGGAATGAATGCTAAATTTATCATTACAGGAGATCCAAGTCAGATAGACCTTCCGAAAAACCAGCAATCCGGGTTGAAAGAAGCTATGAGAATCCTGAAAGGAGTTAATGAAATTGGATTTGTATATCTTACAGAAGAGGATGTAGTAAGACACCCTGTTGTTAAGAAGATTATTCTTGCGTATAATGACGAAGAAAAAAGACTAAGAAATGACTGATTCTGTAGTGGGA
>NZ_MAYF01000154.1 GCF_001684955.1 Chryseobacterium contaminans
CATGTTCTAATTTTGTCTTATAATTTAAAACCAAAATCATCATGAAATTTAAAGAATTAGGAAACACCGGTGAACAACTTTCTGCTATTGGATTAGGCTGTATGGGGATGAGCTTTGCTTATGGCCCGTCAGATGAACAGGAAAGTATCAGTACTTTGCACAGAGCATTAGATTTGGGCGTTAACTTCTGGGATACGGCAGATATGTATGCCAATGGTGAAAATGAAAAGTTAATCTCTAAAGTATTAGTGCCCAACAGGGATAAAATTTTCATTGCCACTAAATTCGGATTCAGATTTAAAGACGGAATAGCCAGTCATAGCGGGGCTCCGGGAACTTATTTCGATGGTTCTCCGGAATGGATCAGACAAGCCGTAGATTTAAGCCTTCAAAGATTAAAAATAGATACCATAGATCTGTATTATGCGCATAGAGTAGATCCTAATGTTCCGGTAGAAGAAACTGTAGGAGCTATGGCTGAGCTGGTTAAAGCAGGTAAAGTAAAATATATCGGATTATCTGAAGCTTCAGCAGAATCTATCAGAAAAGCCAATAAAATTCATCCAATAGCCGCTTTACAGTCAGAGTATTCTATTCTTAGTAAAGATGTTGAGGGTGAGATCCTGCCAACCATAAGAGAACTGGGGATTTCATTAGTACCTTATTCACCACTGGCGAGAGGTCTTTTTGCCAATATCAATGACGTGCAGAATCTTGGAGATGATGATTTCAGAAAATCATTACCCCGTTATCAGCAGGAATACCTGGAAAATAATACCAGGTTAGCAAATGAAATCAATGAGTTTGCTGCTTCAAAAGGATTAAAAGGAACCCAGCTGGCATTAGCATGGGTATTGAACCAAGGTGATGATATCATTCCGATTCCAGGGACTAAACGTATCAAATATCTGGAAGAAAATGTTGCAGCAGCCAATATTGAGCTGTCTCCATCTGATCTGGATACCATTGATGCCATTCTGAAGAAATATCCGAATGTAGGAGAAAGATATAATGAAGGGTCAATGAAACTGGTTAATAACTAAAAATAGCATATACACTGGGTTTCTGAATATCAGGAACTCAGTTTTTTATAAAATATATTGTACTCATTTGCGTAGAACATTTAAGTTTCCAGAGATGCTATTCGAGTGAGGGCAAATGTTGAAATACTATTTAAACTATGAACAGAAGAGAATTATTAAAGAATAGTCTGCTTGCAGGCACATTAAGTTTCATCCCTTTTTCCAATGTATTTGCAGAAAGCAAAACCATCCTGGAAAAAACAGAAGATGATCTGTCTGGTTTTAAAAAAATTAAACTTGGAGAATTAGAGCTGTTTATTCTGACAGACGGATATATCCATGAAGAAAACCTGAATTCATTTGCCCCAAGAGGAAATATTTCTGAATTGAAAACAATCCTTAAAGACAACTTCCGTGCAGATCACTATATTGATATGGCAGTCAATATCCTGCTTGTTAAAACAAAAGAAAAACTGATCCTCATGGATACTGGTATGGGTATATTTGCAGATGAAAGAACCGGGTTTTTATTAAAAAGCCTTCAGAAAGCCGGATTCTCAGCACAAGATATTACAGATGTATTTATCTCTCATGCCCATCCGGATCATATCGGTGGGGTAGTAGATAAGCAGAATAAACTTGTTTTTCCCAATGCTTCCATCTTTATTTCAAAAACAGAACATGATTTTTGGACGAATGCTTCCATTAAGGATTTCAATAACAGTGCCTTGAAAACGCATTCTGAAATGCTTAACCAGATGATTCCGGCCCTTCAGAATATATTGAAAATTATTCAGCCCAAGTTGAAATTTTATGATTTGAATAAGACCCTGTATAATCATTTCAATTTTCAATTGGCTCCAGGACATACTCCCGGTTTAACGATTACTACAATATCATCAGGGAATGAAAAGCTGATGTATATTGCTGATCTTATTCATTCGGATGTTATTCTTTTCCCTCATCCTGATTGGGGTTTTTCAGGAGATACAGATCTGGATATTGCCACAGCCTCAAGAAAGAAGTTTCTTAAACAGTTAGCCGATACAAAAGCCAGAGCATTTGCTTCTCATTTGCCATGGCCGGGATTAGGTTTTACAAAAATAAAGGCTCCGGCATTTGAATGGATTCCTGAAAGCTTTATGAATTGATATAAGCAAATATGGTAGATGATTAAATAAAATCAATAAGAGCGGGCTTTAGCCCGCTCTCACTATAACTGCTTATTCATTCGGCTTTATGAAGACTTAAATATTAGTAAAAACCAATTTTGAAGCGTACAGTTTTCTGAACATAATATAAGTAACAGTAAGAACAGAAAAAGCTATGATCGCATCTATCGTCGCAGGAAAACCAAGCACCGCAATTTTTGAAAAAAACGCAAAGATAATATCAAAGAACATACCTGCGAAAACCCATTCTTTAAGCCTTAATTGTTTATTGGGAAGTAAAAGAACCACAATTCCTGATAGCTTAAATACCCCCAAAATATAAATGAAATGCGGCGGATATCCCAATTGCTGAGTAATATCCCAAACAACCGGGTTTTTTGTGAGCTCAAAAAAGCCACTAGCTCCAAACCATAATGACATAAAAATTACTCCTGTCCAGTAAATGATTTTTGTTGTTTTTGTTTTCATTGTTGTATTGTTTTAAATGATTATTTTATTGAATTGAAATTAACTTTTGCTGTTCCGGAAATCTTTCCTGTTTTTGGATTCTGGATGAAAGCGATAACTTCCCAGTTGTCTGCAGAAAATTGTTTCGGAAATTGGAATGCAGTTATCCCTTTTTGATTTTTATTCAAGGATATTACATTCTGCTTATGAACGATCTGCCAATGTTGTAAATGACGACCTTCATTTTCTCCTTTTCCCACTTGAGTGGAAGATTGTTTTTCCACCAGACTTATCAGAAGATTATTTTTAGAATCAGGAGCATAGGTTTCATATTGTACCTGAATTTCATTTTTGGTAATTCGCGCTGAAAGATTGATGGTGGTATTTTGAGAATTAGAATTGAATAATACTGTTTGAAGGGCTTTACTGACTGCATTTTCATCAGAACCAACAAATTCAGTTTCTCCATTGATTATCAATTGGGGAGTGTAAACTTGGGAGGACAAAATACGGCTATACATTTGTTGACGCTGAGAATTTTCTGCGGAACTGAATCGGTCTTTCCATCCCAAACGGTTCCAATAATCAACATGATAAGAGAGGATATAAACATTTTCATTATTGTATTCTTTTTCGATCTTTCCCATCAGTTCATCAGCGGGTGGGCAGCTTGAACAGCCTTCTGATGTAAAAAGTTCCAGAACCGCAAAGCCTTTGTTTTCTGTTGTGGAATATTGCTTTATCTTTTCTTTCTCATCTTTTTGAACGAAAGCAAAAGCAGAAAATAGTGATAAGGCTAAAAGCCCGACTGTGATTGTATTTTTTAGTATCATATCTTTTAATTTGATTCAAAAGTAAATACTATTGATTTTCAGTGAAATGTGAAATTGGTTGAATCAGACAAATTGAAGGGTGAAACCGGAAAATGATGCGTGGAATATTTTTGTAAAATAGAAGCACAGGAATGAAAATAAAAATTGCAACCTTATTTTAAAAGTTGCAATGATTGTTAATTAGTATTTGACAAATGTGATTATCTATTTTCAAGCCAGGTAAAGAAACTATGTGTCTTTTCTTTATTAATTAAAAGCTTTTCAGGTGTATCAATAACAAGTTTCACCAGGATTTTACGTTGGAAATAATGCTCCATCTCTTTAATGGCTTTAAAATTGACAAGATATTGCCTGTTAAGTCTGAAGAACTGCTTGTCGGATACCTGTTCTGCAATTTGCCCCAACGGTTGGGTAAGCGGGAACTGCTCTTTGGCAAATGTTACCAGATGAGTAATCTCATTATGGATATAAAAATAGGCAATTTCTTCTGTGGGT
>NZ_MAYF01000155.1 GCF_001684955.1 Chryseobacterium contaminans
GGTTAAACAGTAGACAGTTGCAATCATTGAACTGTGTGGAAAATTCCAGGCAGTAAAACATTCAGGGCTTCATTTGAAGCTTCCTATTATAGATCAGATTGCAAAAAGATTAAATCTCAGAATTCAGCAGCTGGATGTAATGATTGATACTAAAACACTGGATAACGTATTCATTAAGATGAAAATTTCAGTTCAGTATCAGGTAATCCGAAATCAGGTAGGAGATGCGTATTATCGTTTGGAAAATCCGGAAAACCAGATTACTTCTTTTGTATTTGACGTTGTGCGTGCCGAAGTTCCTAAGCTGAAACTGGACGATGTTTTTGTAAGAAAAGACGATATTGCTGTAGCTGTAAAAAGTGAACTTCAGGAAGCGATGAACAGCTACGGATATGATATTATCAAAGCATTGGTAACGGATATTGATCCGGATGAGCAGGTAAAACATGCCATGAACAGGATCAATGCTGCAGAAAGAGAAAAAACTGCCGCAGAATATGAATCTGAAGCGCAAAGAATTAGAATTGTAGCTGTTGCAAAAGCCGAAGCAGAATCTAAAAAATTACAAGGACAAGGGATTGCTGACCAAAGGAGAGAAATCGCAAAAGGACTTGAAGAATCCGTAAGAATGCTGAATAATGTGGATATCAATTCCCATGAAGCCTCTGCACTGATTGTTGTAACACAGCATTATGATACATTACATTCCGTAGGAGCAAGTAACAGAAGTAATCTTGTACTTCTTCCCAATTCGCCTACCGCAGCAAGCGGAATGCTGAATGATCTTGTGGTTGCCATGACTACTGCCAATACAGTAGGAGAAGCTACCAAAGGAAAGTACCCTGAACCACCGCAAAAAGAATCGGGATATTAGCGAGAAAGGAAGCTAGAAGCTGGAAGAGGGAAGTTATGGTCGTTGAAAGTAGTGATGAAACTCTTTTTATAAATGCTTTTAGGCTAATATCTATGCAAATTAATAAAGATAAGTTTACTGTCTGTCATTACTTCCAGCATCCAATTTCGGGCTTCCTAACTATAAAATAAAAGAGCTTCAGAAATTTCTGAAGCTCTTTTATTTTATTTCTTGGTTTTAGAAACCTGCTCTACCAATGTGTATTTTATTGAAGAAGCATCTGCCGGTGGGTTTTCGATTTTATCTGTTTTTACTTTTACAACATATTCGTAACCTGGCTCGTAAGTGAAGCCTTCAATATTGCTGTAAAAATTGCTCCAATTTTCAGAAGCATTTTCTTTTACCTGTAGGCATTTCATACGCCCTGCTCCTGCAGAACAGTCTACAGTTTGTGCAGCTACGATAAGTGTTTTTTCACCAGCTCCCGTAACTTCTTTTTTTGTTTTAGAAACCTGCTTTATCAATGTATATTTAATTGAAGAAGCGTCAGCCGGCGGGTTGGCAATTTTTTCTGTTTTTACCTTTAAAACATATTCATACCCTGGTTCATAAGTAAATCCTTCGATGTTTGTGTAAAAATTTGTCCAGTCTTCTGAAGCCTTTTCTTTTACCTGCAAACATTTCATAGGTGCTACTCCTGTACAGTCTGCTGTTTGTGGTCCTACGATGAATGTTTTTTCATCTCCAGCGGATACTCCAGCTGTTGTTGTACACTGCGTCATTGCAAATAATGCTAATGCGGGTGCTGCCCCTTTTAGAATTGTTGCTATACTTTTCATAAACTTGATTTTAAAACCTTACCTGGCAATTACCATGCCGAAATTTTCTTGAATTGTCGCAGTTCTTCTATTGCTTTTTAGTTTTTTAATCATTTAATTTGAGGTTCTCAATTCACGAAATCAAAGAACATAATACATCAATAAAAAATATGGATCATCAAATTCAAGTGGAAAACTACAAGATTCAACAGCCTGAAGGGTGGGCGGGAAATATTGGAGACCAGGAAATTATAGACAGAATCAAGGACTCTGAATTTGCCCAGAAACAAACCAGCGAAGGCCGAGATTACTGCTATTTTTTAGACAAAAAATATTATACAAGCAATACTGAAAATAGTGAATACGCCTGCATGGCCTACACATTAAATGAACCGGGAAATCTGGAAAGAGCTTCTGCTTCCGATATTATTGTGGAAGAAAATGAAGTATACCAGATTCACAGGATCAGTGTGGTAAGAGACGGTGTACTGATTGATAAGATCCCGGATACTAAGATTAAAGTACTGGACAGTGAAAATCAGAGCGGTGGTGGGGTACTGAGCAGTAATAAAAAGATTAATATTACCATTAAAGATCTGAGACTGTACGATGTACTTGTGCTGGAAGATTCAAGAGTGAAAGTATTTACTGATCGTGATTTCCTCAGAAAAGAATTTTCAAAATATGTCTGGGTAAGTCCTGATAATTATTGGGCCTATGGCAATTTTAAATTTACATTCATCAACGAACGTGAGCAGACCATCGCCTATAAAAAGACTTATTTTAGAGATGAGAAGGGAAATGTTCTGGAGCCGGAAGTGAATTACTTAAAAAAAGGAGAACAATTTGTTATTGAAGAGCAGAATTATATCAATCCTGTAGATTCCGGGCGTGAAATTTTTCCCTATATAGATTTCGCTACAGACAGTAACTGGAAAGATCTTTCCAATTATATTGTTCCTATTTATGAAGATATTTTTAATAAAGCTTCTTTAAAGGATTTTGCTCCCAACCTTATTGAAAAGCTTGATGCTATCAGTAATCTGGATGAAAAGCTGCAATTTGCTATAGAATATGTTCAGAATCATATCTATTATACTTATAATGCCGATGAGATGAATGGTCATAAGCCGCAGGAGCCTTCTGTAACCTATGAAAACAAACAGGGAGACTGCAAAGCGAAATCCGTTTTGCTAAAGGTTATTCTTGATTATATTGGCGTAGAAGCCTCTGTAATATTGGTGAATTTTAATACAGATTATTATATTAAATATTATCTGCCTTCTTTATTAAGTTTTAATCATGCGGTAGTAAAGATTAATTATAAAGGGCATGAATACTTTGTGGATGCTACGATCCGTGATGAATTTGGATTGATTGAATACAGAGGTTTTATGTATTTCATGCATTATCTGGAAGTGAAAAAAGATCAGGAGCTTCAGGTGAGAAAGTCTTTTAAATATCCTTATTACTGTATTGATGAGAAAGTAAATATCAATGTACAGGGGACAACCGGTAAGCTGAATCTGGAAACGGTTTACAAAGGAAACCGGGCCAATGCAATGAGACGTTATTTTAAGGTCACCAATAAAAGAGAGATTATAGATAGCTGGAACAGCTTTCTTTTTTATGCATTGAATTATTCCAATGACAGAAATGGAACAGATGTCAGAAATATATTTGAGGAAGCGGCGATTGATGTTATAAGTGATGATAAAAAGCTTAATGAACTGAAGATTCAATATACAGCTACTATTGAAAATCCTTATTATGTAGATCCACAGAAAAATCGTTTTCTGATGTATTTTGACAGAAATGTTGTGAAGACGGGAGCCAGAGATTTTATGCATAAAGATTTGCCGTTCTGGCATAATTACGACAGTGAGAAGTATGAAATTAACCTATATACGGATCAGAAAATTGATGTGGAAGAAAAATATACGGTACAGGAAAGCAGTATCAATAATCCTTACTTTGATTTCAAAAGCCGTAAGAAGGTTTCTAAAAACGGAGCAAGCGTTTATATAGAATATAATCCATTAGTGAATATTGAAATTCCGCAAAGTGAGTTTGAAAAGTTCAGAGCAGATCATCACACGGTGGCTGACAGTAATTTCGGACTGGGAATTGATATTATAGAACCTGGACTGATGAACAGGCTGAAGTTCAGTTTTAAGAAAAGATTTAAATAAATAATTTTTATTTTGTGGATTTTCGGGAGGGGCGGCGAAGCCGCCCCTCCCGAAAATCCACTTATATT
>NZ_MAYF01000156.1 GCF_001684955.1 Chryseobacterium contaminans
ATGCAGAATGCTTCAGTGGTGTATGACCGATTTCCGTCTGTTTTTACCCAATCGGATTTTGAAACTTTCAGTGATGATGAACTATTTTCAGAGGTAAGATGGCTGCATATCAGTACTATCACACCGGCATTGAGTGACAACGCATTCCATAAATGTCTGCAAATCATGAAAGAAGCCAGAGCAAGAAATATTACGGTTTCCCTCGACCTGAATTACAGAGCGGTGCTTTGGCAAAACCAGAATCCTCATAAAATTAAGGAGCTGATGCCTTTTGTCAACGTTCTCATGGGAAATATCTGGTCTGTAGAGCAGTTCCTGAATATTCCCGTTGAATATGAGCTTAACGGAAAATTCGATGATGAAAACCTTCTGAAACAGGCTGAAAAAACAGCGTTGGAAATCCGGAAACAATTCCCGTCTGTGGAAAAAATTGCGAATACCTTCCGCTTTACAAACGGTGAACAGGTCAATTATTTTGCCACCTTATTTACTGATGAGAAACTTTTGATTTCAGAAAAATATAATTCAGATAAAATTGAAGAAAGGGTAGGAAGCGGTGATTCTTTTATGGCCGCCTTAATTCATGGAATTTTAAAAGAAAATCCTGATCAGCAGATCCTTGAGGATGCTACAAAAGTTGCTTTTAAAAAGCTTTTCGTAAAGGGAGATACCATTGATGAAAGCATTAATATCGAAAAATTATGAGTGAAATACTACAAAAAATAAAAGACCAGAAAATAGTTCCGTTGTTTTACAACGAATCGTTTGAAGTCTCAAAAAATATCATAAAAGCTTTATATGAAGCAGGAATCCGTGTGATAGAATACACCAACCGAGGCCATCAGGCACTGGAAAATTTTACCAGACTGAAAGAAATTTCCCATATCGAATATCCTGGTCTTCTGTTAGGAATCGGGACGGTAAAAAACATACAGGAAATGGATGATTATGCGGGTGTAAAATCCGATTTTATCATTACACCTGTCATCAGTGAAGCATTGGTGAAACATGCGCTTGAAAGAAATATCCTTCTGATTCCGGGTTGTTTTACCCCTTCCGATATCAATATTGCCTTTCAGAACGGTTTAACACTCGTTAAAATATTCCCGGCTGATGCTTTAGGGAAGAACTATATTAAATCGGTACAGCCTGTTTTTCCGGGAATGAATTTCATGCCAACCGGAGGAATCCATGCTGAAACAGGAGATATCAGAGAATGGCTCAATGGAGGTGCCATAGCAGCAGGGTTGGGAAGCTCTCTCATCGGAAAAGATAGTAATGAAGAAGCACTGACTCTGAAAACAAAAAATTTATTACAACAACTTAATCAATAACTCAATGCAGACTCCTCAAAACAGCAATATAAGATGGTGGATGCTGTCTCTTGTCTTTCTCGCCACTACGATCAATTATCTTGACCGTCAGGTAATGGGTTTGCTGAAACCAGTGCTGGAAAAAGAATTCAGCTGGGATGAAAAAGATTACAGCTATATCGTCATGGCCTTTACCACGACTTATGCCATCGGCTATATGGCGATGGGAAGGTTTATAGACAAGGTGGGAACTAAAATCGGGTATGCCGTTTCCCTTATTGTATGGAGCTTGGCCTCTATAGGACATGGTTTTGTGAAAAGTACCATCGGGTTTATCATTGCGAGAAGCACGTTGGGAATCAGTGAGGCAGGAAATTTCCCTGCTGCCATCAAGTCTGTCGCTGAATGGTTTCCGAAAAAAGAAAGAGCACTGGCAACGGGAATTTTTAACTCAGGAGCAACGGTGGGAGCTATTTTAGCACCACTATTGGTTCCGTTCATTCTCGGACATTACGGCTGGAGACAGACTTTTGTATGGATCGGAGCTTTGGGTATGGTTTGGATTATCCTTTGGTGGAAATTCTATGCCGTTCCGGAAAAAGCCAAAAATCTAAGTAAGGAAGAACTACAGTACATAAAAAGTGATCAGGCTGAAAAAGCAGAGGAAAAAACCAAAATTCCTTTATCGGAATTACTCAAATATAAAGTAACATGGTCATTTGCCATCGGTAAAATGTTAACTGATCCTATCTGGTATTTCTTCATGTTCTGGCTGCCGGCGTATTTTTCGGATGTATTCAAAATGGATTTAACAAAACCATCCCTTCCATTGATTATTATTTATAGCGGAACTACAATCGGAAGTATCGGCGGAGGATATCTTTCATCATTTCTGATCAAAAAAGGCTGGGCAATCGGAAGAGCCAGGAGTTTTACCATGTTATTGTTTGCATTGATGGTGGTTCCGGTCATGTTCTCAAAATATGTAGATAATATGTGGATGATCACGATTATCATTGCCTTTGCAACAGCCGCGCATCAGGGGTGGGGAGCTAATCTTATGACGACGGTCGGAGACCAGTTACCCAGCAGCTATGTCAGCTCTGTCATTGGTTTTGGCGGGATGCTCGGTTCAGTGGCAGGAATTATTTTTCCGTTGTTCATCGGGATCGTTTTGGATACATTCAAAAAGGCAGGAAACGTCAATGGCGGTTACAATATTATTTTCTTTATCGCAGGAATTTCATATGTTGCTGCCTGGGGATTGATTAAAATAATCAACCGCAAGAAAACCATTTAGAACTAAACTTAACATCATAAAAACTATAAAAAGAATAACAATGAAACAGAATATAATGGATTTAACTTTCTTCAGAAATAAAACCCAAGTCCTCGCAGCAGCAGCTTTGCTTTCTGTAACTACTATTTCTGCCCAGACATTCTCAGACTTTACTTACCAAGGAAACGATAAAATATATAATGACAACCCTCTTCAACCAGACGAATTCTATTCTCCGATTTTACAGGGCTGTTATCCCGACCCAAGCATCACCAGAAAAGGTGACGATTATTACCTGGTAAACTCTTCTTTCTCAATGTTTCCGGGCGTTCCGATTTTCACTTCCAAAGATTTGGTCAATTGGAAGCAGGTTGGGCACGTTTTGGACAGGCCCTCACAGCTTAAAGTTGAAAAATCAGGGGTTTCGCATGGAATTTATGCTCCGGACATCAAATACAATAAACACAACGATACTTTTTATATGATTACTACCCAGTTTGCGGGTGGTATTGGAAATATGGTCGTAAAAACCAAAGATCCGGCAAAAGGATGGAGTGAAGTTCAGAAACTGAATTTTGATGGTATTGATCCCGCTATTTTCTTTGATGATGATGGAAAAGCTTACATTGTTCATAATGATGCTCCACCAAAAGGAACCGAACAATACAACGGTCACCGCGTTATCAAAATGTGGGATTACGATCTGGAAAAAGATCAGGTTGTCGCAGGTTCAGACAGAATTATCGTAAACGGTGGAGTCGACCTTTCTCAAAAACCCATTTGGATTGAAGGTCCGCATTTGTACAAATACAAAGGAAAATATTACCTGATGTGTGCAGAAGGCGGAACCGGAGGCAACCATAGCGAAGTGATTTTTATGGCAGATTCTCCGAAAGGACCATTTGTTCCCGGTAAAAATAATCCAATTCTTACGCAAAGGTATTTTCCGAGAGACCGAAAAGAAAAAGTAGATTGGGCAGGTCACGCCGATTTGGTGGAAGGCCCGGACGGACAATGGTATGGCGTATTTTTAGCAATTCGTCCGAATGTCAACAACCGTGTTACCAAAGGCCGTGAAACGTTCATTCTTCCTGTAGACTGGAGCGGGACTTATCCAGTGTTCCAAAATGGCCTGGTTCCGATGAAACCAAAATTGAAAATGCCACAAGGCGTTCAGAATCAAACCGGGCAAAACGGATTTTTTCCGAACGGAAATTTTACCTATAACGACAAATTAACCGATAAAAATCTTGATTTCCGATGGATTGCGATGCGCGGACCGCGTGAGAATTTCATTACTGTTACAAAAAACGGTGTGAAAGT
>NZ_MAYF01000157.1 GCF_001684955.1 Chryseobacterium contaminans
AAGAAGATCCTGTTTTGAAAACCCTTGGAACTTGCTGCCGTCTGTTTTAAGCAGATTTTGAGCCAATATGGTCTTCTTTTTCTGAAGAGTCAGGATTTTTTCTTCTACCGTATTGGAACAGATCATACGGACAGCAATCACATTTTTAGTCTGTCCTATACGATAACTTCTGTCAATAGCCTGGTTTTCGGTAGCAGGATTCCACCATGGATCAATCAGGTAAATATAATCAGCTTGGGTAAGATTAAGCCCAACACCACCGGCTTTTAAACTAATCAAAAATACCCGGATCTCTTCATTTTCCTGGAAATTAGCTACTTTCTTTCCTCTGTCTTTGGTTTGTCCGGTAAGATATTCAAAAGGGATTCCGTGACGTTCCAGTTCGGGTTTCAACAAATCCAGCATTCCTACAAACTGTGAGAATACCAGAATTTTATGGTCTTTTGATTTTCCAAGAATCTGTTCCATCAGAATCTCAATTTTAACTGCATTTTCACCTGAGTATCCTTCTTTAATTAAGACAGGTGAGTTACAGATCTGTCTCAGTCTTGTAAGGCCTGTAAGAACATGCATGCTGTTTTTGTTAAGATCATCGTCATCATTAGCGGCAATAAACTCACGAAGTTCCTTTTCATAAGCATCGTAAATCTTTCGTTGTTCTGTGTTCATTTCACAGTAAATAACAGTTTCTGTTTTCTCCGGAAGTTCTTTGGCTACCTGTTTCTTTGTTCTGCGGAGAATAAACGGCTTTATCTTCTGCTGAAGCTCCATCGCCCGTTTGCTGTATTCAAATTTATCAATGGGAATGGCATAAATATCTTTGAAAGACTGTTTACTTCCTAATAAACCCGGGCACGCAAAAGAAAGCTGGCTGTAAAGATCAAAAGTACTGTTCTCAATAGGGGTTCCCGTTAAAACAATCCTGTTTCTGGCCTGAAGAAGCCTTGCTGCTTTGTATCTTTCTGAATTTGGGTTCTTAATGGTCTGAGACTCATCAAGGAAAATATAATTGAAATTAAATGTCTTTAAAAAACGGATGTCTGAAAGCAGCATTCCATAGCTGGTAAGAACAACTTCATAATCGGAGAAATGGGAGGTTGCTTTTGACCGGTCCGGACCATAATGCACTAAAACCTTTATGGAAGGAGCAAATTTGCTGATCTCTTCCTGCCAGTTGAACAGCAGAGAAGTAGGAACTACTACAAGATTGGTGGTATGTCCTCTTTTTTCCCTTTGAGAAAGGATAAATGCTATGATCTGAAGTGTTTTTCCCAGCCCCATATCATCGGCAAGACATCCTCCGAAGTTGAAGCCGTCAAGAAAATTAAGCCAGTTTAATCCATCATGCTGATAATCTCTTAATTCGGCATTTAATCCATCAGGAATGTTGATCTGAGGAATATTCTTCTCATTTAGGAGTTTCGTGGAATAGGTTGCAATTTCATTCTGAACTTCAGTGCTCAATACTTCCTTTTCAAAAAGAGAAGAGACTTCGGTGAAATTAATTTTCGGAATTTTCAACAACTCTTCATCAATTTCTCCGGCCTGAAAATAGGCTGCCATTTTATCTATCCACTCTTCAGGAAGGATACCAAGGCTGCCATCGTCCAGCTGAACGAATTTGCTTTTATTCCGGATTGCTCTGTGAAGCTGTTTTAAAGCAGCTTCTTTCTGGCCAAAACTTACTTTTAATTTTGCATTAAACCAATCCAGTCCGCTGGTAATCTGAATATTGATCTTCGCACGGTGTGAATTAAGCTTATTGTTTTTCAATTCATTAAAGCCTAAAATGATAATTCCTTCATTCCGCCATGTTTCAAAAGCATTCAAAAACCAGTGGTCATCAAGGAACTTATCTCTGTGCAGGTAGAAATACTGATATCCATCCATCTGTTCTTCAAAATCAGGGTGCATTTGCATCACTAAAGAAGTGAAACGGGCTTCTAAAGCATTATTTCTTTCTATTTTAAAAGGATTTCCATTCTGATCGGTATCAAAAATCTGCTTTCTGGAATATACGGGAACTTCAACCTGACCGTATTTCACGACAGGAGTAATTCCGATATAATTCTCCTGTTGACGAAGATAAATAACTCTTTCTGTCTGAAAATTCTTTTCTTCAAGCTGTACTTTCGTTGCTGTTTGTATATAGCTGTAATTGATGTGGATATGTTCTTCAAGTGTAGACAGGATTTGCTTCATAAAATCCTCATATTTTGAAGAATGAATCAGTAAGATCTCATTATTAGCCTTAAAAAATCTAATGACCCTGAGCATGTCAGGATGGTCTATAAAGCTGAAAATGTTATTGTTATAAACAAAATATTCATTTCTGATAACCACATTTTTAAAAGGAACGGATGAATCGTTAAATAGCAATTCTCCGGTAATTTCATAGAATGGATCTTTCTTAAAGACAGATAGTTGTATATCTGCACTTAAAGTATTAAGTTTAACAGGTGTAAGTGACTTTGCGGAGATGGTTTCTGAAATTTCTCGGTCATGATAGTAAACATCCAGTTCGAGAGGATTCTTTACAATAAGCTTTAAGGCTTCCAGCTCCGAAGTATTATAATCTTCATTATAATTGTTTTGAAAAGAAGAGATCGCCGTATAGAATTTTATATCCAGAGGTTTCTCTGCTTTCCATATCAATTGCATGGCGTCTACAGCAGTAACAGGATTTTTGATCTTCCCGGTTTGGGTGATTTCTGCTTCCATGAGGGAAAATATCAGATGATTGTAGTAACGGTGCTTACCGATGACCAATATCTGTTTTTTATCTGTTTCCAGTGTGGCCAGTGCATCCAATTGAGATGGAAGTTGAGGCAGCAGATCTCTTCGGAATGCTTGTTCATCCATAGGAAGCATTTCCTTGATTTTGGGTAAAATTTCAAGCTTTCCTTCGGCCAGTTCCAACTCAAAATACTGGTCAAGGTCAGGTTCATTTTCCAAACCATATCCTTTGGCTTTGGATACGAATGTTTTCTTACGTAAAATATCATCAAAGAAAATACGGTAATTTTTCTCTTCCAGGATGCAATGAATAATTTCTGCCTGATGGGAGCAAAGTTGAGCCTTAGCGTTGTCACAGGTACAGCTGCAAATCAAGGAATTGCCTATACGGCTTATGGAAACGGCAGGAAAATCCTGCAACGAAGATTTCTTTGTAAATATTCCTGTATTATTTTCAATGGCAATGGGATAGACTTCACGAAAATCAGTGATTCCAATAAATGAACTTTCTGTAGTGTGCTTTAACAGATCATACACGGAAAGTGTACTGATATTGATGTTTTCAAGAATATATTCTGCCATAAAAATAGATCGGAGCAAACTTACAAAAAAAGGATAAAATGAGATGTTTTTAATGTAATAATGTATCGGTTTGCCCATGCAACGATAATTGGTAATTGTTGTAGTTGTATTTACTTATTCATTTGGTGACTTATTGCATGGAGTTGATAGAATAAATAGGGTTTTAGGTAGATGAAAATATATTTCTAAAAATTAAGTGCTTTATATTCATAAAGAAAATAACTTTGTAATTCACATTAAACCAAAATATTATGAAAAAATTAAACCTTATCTTATTCCTTTTTGTGGGAATAATGTGCTATGCTCAGCCATCAATAACAAGAGCTGGTGTTGACCGTGTTAACAGTACGATTAGTCTCAAATCTGAAGATGTAAGCGGTACCTCTATTACAGCCGGAGCTGCCGGAGCTAATATTACCTGGGATTTTTCTGCATATACAGGAACAAATTCTATTGCTTATATAAACAAAGCTTGCCCTGGAGAATCCAATTGCTTCCGGTTTCCCGGAGCTAACAGGATTGCAACAATGACGAGTGCTGATACTCATGATTTTAGTGCTATGACAGATCTTGATGCAACGATACTGGGCTCTTATTCAGGACCTGTGTTGGGAGATGTTACTGTTACTTATGTTAACCCTCTTATTGAGTATAAGTTTCCGATTACTTATCTGCAGCAGTTTGATGATACCTATGAATTCAACAGTGTTTCTGCAGTTATTGGAAATACGAATGAAACAGGACAGGTGAGTGTTACTGTGGATGGTTATGGTACAGTAATTACACCCCGGGGAACTTACCCTAATGTATTGAGAATAAAAAGAATGAGAACTGCAACACAGCTTATTTCCAGTTTACCTACTCCTATTACCGTTACTTACACCAATGAATCTTATCAATGGGTGAGCCAGGCGGATGGGATGGTGTTTAGTTTTGCAATCAATACATCTGTAATTAACGGAAATACGAATATATCAAAATCGGTATCTTATCTTGATAGCGCAGTGCTTTCAACAGTTAATTTGGATAGTAAAAAAGGGGAGATCTCCATTTATCCGAACCCAAGTACAGATTTTATTACAATAGACTCAAAAGAAGGGCTTAAAAAGGTTACGATCAGTTCTCTTGAAGGTAAGATTGTTGTAACTGCCGAAAATTCTGGAAAAATTGATGTTTCAAAGCTTTCAAAAGGAGTTTATATTCTTCAGGGGGAATTGAAAAATGGGGCTGTTATTTCAAAGAAGATAATTAAAAAGTAAATAGTTGCTGATATAGAATCAGACGTAAAACAAATTAGCTTTTACGTCTGGTTTTTATTTTTTCAATTGATCGGTTTCTCAGGTGTATGGATTTCAGCTCTTTACAAAAGCGTCCTTTTCTTTGATTAGTATTTCAATTTTCTGTTTTGCAGTGTTCCATTCATCATCCAAAATACTGTAATCTCTTTCTCTAATAAAAATAGAAAAGGAATGTATTAAAGAAACTGTATTTAATTTTTGAATGAATAAAATAGCTATTTGTCGATATTTTCAATGGAATCAATTAGCCATTGATCTCCATTGTTTTTGACAAGAGTGTATTGATAGCTCATATCACAGTTTTTCAGGTGAAAATCTACATGGGACAACTGAGAATTGACCTTTTTTATAGTAAAATTTAATGCTTCAATTTGATTTAGATCAGATTGATAATCGTCTTGGGTTTTGAAAAAATAATTATAATCAAATCCTTGGGGAGGACCATCATTAATTGGATTCTTTTTGAAATCCTCATCTCCATCCATATAATTCTGCCTGTAAGTGGCCAGAAACTTTTCTGATAAGAGATTGCTGTTTTTCAAAAAAGATATTTCTTTATCAACCTGTTCAAAATCTATAGAATAATTGGCGGGAGGTTCATTTTCAGACTGAGGGCCGCCTTTTATGGTATTGAAACGAGAAAGGTTATTTTCATTGTCTCTATACCAGATTAAGAATGTTTTTACTGTTTCTATTGGTGTATTGTCCTGATTTTTTTCGGTTACAGATCCTATGCTCTTTTGCTTTATAGTATCTTGTACAATAATTGAATTTGGAGTGCTTTCTTTTTTACAATGGATCAATAGCAGACACGCTGCTGATAGTAACAATGGCTTCCCTGGCATAATTCGTTTTCTTTTTGCGGGACCAAAATTACAAAATAATGAGTTGATTTGTTAATTGGAAATAAGATTTTACATATAAGTCAAAGATGGAATGACCAGCACTGCACGGATTTTCATTGAAGCTGCTTTATTTTTTGATCTTATAATTTTCTCTATACGTGTTGGCTGTAATTCCTGTACAACGTCTGAAATACCTGCAAAATAGGGAAGAATCTACAAACTGCAGCTGGTTGCTGATTTCTTTTATGGAGAGTGAGGTTGTCTTGAGGAGTTCTTCAGCCTGTTTAATCACTCTATAGCTTATCCATTGTTTAATAGGTTTCCCGGTTTCTTTTTTGATGAAGCTGCTTAAGTATTGTGGGGAAAGGTGTAACTGATCAGAATAAAACAATACACTTCTTTCCAGATGCCCATGCTTATTCAATAATTCAAAAAAATGATCGATGATATCCTGGCTTCTGGATTGTAAAAGGCTGTTGTTTTTGATAACCGGCAGATAAAGTTTTGAAACCAATTCCAGAAGGGCATAGAGCAGGTATTGCACAGATTCCATGGTGCTTTCTTCCTTTGTTTTGGAATGATAATCCTCAATTAACTTTACAGTAGACCAAATGAGCTTTCTGGCTGTGGATTCAACTTTTATAGCAGGATTGAATTTGATCTCATCACTGGCCAGAAGAACAGTCAGAAAACTATAAGTACTGATGAAATCCAAAGAGATGAATAATACAGATACTTCAAGATCGCGGCTGCCTGAAATAGTTCCAAGATCTGTATCAGGTAAAAGCATAATGGTGGAATTGGACTGGATATGGAAAGGAAGAGCATTGATTTGAAGATCCAGTGTACCATTGGATACAAAACAAAGTAACAGTTTATTCAGTTTTCCTGCTTTTGTATGAAAGTCTGAGAGGCTGTTTATGCTGTATTTTTCAATACGTAATCCTTCAAAGTTGGGTTTGATCTCTATCATTGTACAGTTAGATAACTTCTGGGAATGGTTAATAATTAGGTCACTTGTATTCCAGCGATCAAATGTAAGCAGTTAATTTTTCTTTTTAAAAGCATTGTTTAAAATGGAATATAAAATATCAAAAATGGAATGTATTTTATTGGTTGAGTGTTGCTAACTTCGCAACCGGAAATTTTAATCAAATCCTGTTACAATGCAAGATAGAGAATCATTGAATTCGAGAATGCCTACGGCCTGTTTTTTACTTTTCTTTGCCCACGGGCTTGTTTTTTCGTCATGGGCCAGCCGGATTCCTATTATTAAAGAAGCTCTTTCTATCAATGAGGCACAGCTTGGAACCCTTCTGCTTCTGATGCCGATTGGCCAGCTTTCCACAATGATGTTATCCGGAAAATTAATCAGCAGATATGGAAGCAGCAGGATCATTAAAAGTTGTTTTTTACTATATCCCGGTTTTCTTTTACTGATTGGTCTTTCGCCATCTTACTGGATATTGGCAGCCGTTCTGTTTTTCTTTGGAGTGACGGGAAACCTGTGCAATATTGCAGTGAATACCCAGGCAATTGAGATAGAATCCATCACAAAAAGAACATTATTGTCTTCTTATCATGGTGCCTGGTGTTTTGCAGGACTGATTGGTGCGGTTGTAGGAATGCTTACTATTAATCTTCATGTAGAAACATTTCATCATTTTGTGCTGACATTTATTCTTGTCACGCTTATCTGGACGTACAGCAGGAACCATCTTACCAATATTATTCATAAAACTGAGCCGCAAACTCAGTCTATTTTTAAATCCGTAAATCCTACGTTGGTGGGATTGGGAATCATTGGTTTTTTAAGCATGGCGATTGAAGGAGCGATGTTTGACTGGAGCGGTGTTTACTTTCAAACGATTGTAAAAGCGCCGGAAAACCTTGTTATATTGGGATATACGAGTTTTATCTTAATGATGACTTTAGGACGGTTCGTCGGAAACAGAATTATTGAGAAATTAGGAAAAAGAACCGTGCTTCAATTTTGCGGCATTCTGATGAGCATCGGTCTTTTCCTGAGCATCTTCTTTCCTGAACTATGGATGTGTACCATTGCTTTTATGATTATCGGACTTGGAGCATCCTTAAGTGTGCCATCCGTATACAGTACCATCGGACAGGTGAATACAGTGGCACCAAGTATCGCTTTGTCATTTGTATCCAGCATCTCCTTTTTAGGTTTTCTTATTGGGCCTCCTCTGATTGGATATATTGCAGAAAGTTTTGATCTCAGATATTCTTTTGGTCTTTTTGCCTGCTTTGGAATCCTGTTAAGCATGATGGCCGGCAGGATGAAGGTATTCAGAAATAATAAGTAACTGTTGTAAAGAAATAAAACGGACTGCTAGGGAAAGGCAGTCCGTTTATTTTTATATCCAGTTCTCTACAAGATGGAACCACAATGCTTTTTCTTCATTAAAAAGGAAAATGGCAGACGCTTTTCTTCTGTTTACTATTCCTTCTGTGGTCTGAATTTCTGTATAGGTAGCCAAACCATGATGTTCAGAACAGTGAATTTCTATATTTTCAATCTGTACAGTTCGATCTGTAAACTGTCCAAATACTGTTGGAAGCCATTCTGAAAACATGGATAAGGTGGCGGTATTTTCGTCTCCATTAATCATTTTGAAGTCAGGAGAGAATCCGGAATACAATCATGAAAATACTTCTTCTATTTACCGCAATACTTTTCTCTAATCTTATGATTTCTGCCACTGAAACTCAAGTGATGGTAAGGGCTAAAGCAAAGGATGCTAAATTTATTGGAAGCTCACTGGGCGGTGCTCATATCATTGTCAGAAATAAGCTGAACCAACAAATTTTAGCAGAAGGAAATACAACCGGAAGTACGGGGAACACTGATCTGATTATGAAAACGGCTAAAGTGAGAGGAAATTCCATTACTGACGCGCAGACAGGTGGATTTGTAGCAACAGTTGATATTGATGAACCTACATTTGTTACAATAGAGGTTATTTCTCCTTTGAACAGCAGACAGGCACAGGCTGTTGTAAGTACTGAACTGTGGCTGATTCCTGGAAAAAATATTTTAGGAGAGGGCATCATTCTTGAAATTCCCGGATATATTATTGATATCCTGAAACCAAGAACCCATCAGTATATTGCATTAAACACCATTAAGGATAAACCTTTCCTGTTCCAGGCCAATATTGTGATGATGTGCGGATGTGTGATTGAAAAAGGCGGTGTCTGGAATTCTGATGAGATTGAAGTGAAAGGAATCCTTAAGAAAGATGGAAAATTCGTTAAAAATATTGATATGTCATGGGTTTCCACCAATTTATTTGAAGGAAATCATATCATTAATACTCCAGGAAATTACGAGCTTACGTTATATGCTTACCATGAGAAAACAGGAAATACCGGAGTAGACAAAGTAAACTATGTAGTGTTTGAATAAACATTGCATTAAAATCAGAGTTATTGAGCGTTTTTCAGGAGTTTGATTCCCCAGAAAAAATTATCAGGAGGAATAGAATCCCAATGATTATAGGCATGTCCGGAATCTGATTTATAATGAAGAGTATATTTTCCCTCCGGTAGAATGATCTCCTGATACACCTTCTGATTTTTCACAGCTCCACCTGCATGAGAAGATGGGTGATTCTGCATTTGCCATACCATTTTCCCCGAAGAATCCTCAATCCATCCGTAATCACACCATGAACTGCCGTTTCCTGAACAGTTTTCACCCACACCCAATATTTTTACTGGAGTAGAATAAGAAAGACTGAAAGTACGGGTAAGATTTTTATCAATCCCAACATTTTGAATCTCTGCAATAACTTTTCTCAATGGAGCCGGCATTGCATTAAACTTATTCCTTTTCTTATATTCCTCATATAGCTTTTGGGCTTTTAGAGTATCATTATTTAAAATCGCTATGGAAGCTTTACTTATTAATTCTTTATTTTCCAGCTGGTGATCAGGATGTTTGTTTCCTCAATAAAAAATGATAAAAAAGGGTTCCGACGGGTGACATCATCAGATCTCCGTCACCAAGTGGAAATGGCTGACTAAGCTTATCGGTGTTACACAGTACAGCCAAAGTAAGTTTCAATGAAGGTACTTTTATAAAGAGCGCCGACTCTCCATTAGTTTGCCCATAATGCCAATAATAATCCTTTCCTTTGTAAGATTCCACAAACCAACCCAGTCCATAGGGTGTGATAAAGCCAGTATCAGTTCTGTTAGGAGTAAAAACAAGTTTTTGTCCTGCTTTTGAAATAAACTGATGACGATCAATAGCATCTGAATATTTCAACAAGTCAGCAACACTTGTTGCCAGTCCGCCAAATGCACCAAACTCATTAAGGTATTCAATCCGTTTAATCTCACCTGAAGAAGTCAGTTCATAAGGTTTTGCGAGTAGATTGAAAGTAGTAGTGAAAAAAGGAAGAACGGAAGGGTTTGCAGAACTATATTCACACACTTGTTCAGGGGTAATGGACGGAGCAGAAGATGTCATTTTCAGAGGAATCAGTATATTTTCTGACAATAACCGATAAAAAGGAAGCCCGGATACTTTTTCCAGAATGGGGCCCAGCAATCCATATCCATTATACTGAAAATGAGATCCCGGAATTTCCTCAGAAGTATGGGTAAGCAGATGTTTTATTGTGATGTTGGGATTATTCAGATTGACCCCGTATTTCTGTACAGGATCGTCCAATTTTAGTTTCCCTTGTTCCACAAGCTGCATCAACAGGGTAGAGGTAAAAGTTTTTGTTACGGATGCCACCCTAAAGGTTGTTTGAGCGGTGGCCGGAATATGTTTTTCCAGATCTGTAAATCCATAACCTTTTTGAAGCAAAACAATATTTCCCTGTTTTATAGCAACGGCCATTCCTGGTATTTTTAATTGGATACGAACAGAATCCAATGCAGTACTGAATTGCTCTACCTTTGTTTGTTGAGCATTAGTAAGGCCAGAGGTAACAATGAAAAATAAAAAAGTCAGTTTTTTCATAGATTGAAACTGGATAGATTGAATAAGATTTCATTTCTCCAAATAAAACTAAACAGATTTTTCTGATTTTGCAAATGTAACAGGTTGTTTTTCAGTGAATAAAAAAGAGATCCTTAATAGATCTCCATTATATAGTAGCAAAAGAAATATTTTTTATTGCCAGGTAAATGTATAAGTATATTTTACCCCGTTGGAAAATGAATACTTGGCCGTGAGAGGATAATTACTGCTGTCATAAGTATATTCTATATTATATCCTGTTGTAGTACCATCTATAAGATTATTGTCTGTTACAGATGTTGTATTATGCTCATGCTGGTAAGTAAACGGGTCCAATACTTTATCCCACGCTATTGCATTATCTCTCATCCATAGAGTACTATTTGTTTTTTTTCCTGCTGCGTTATAAACAAAAGTAGAGCTACTTCCGTTACTGTCTATATAGGTAATATCACTTTTTGCAACTAAAGCTCCGGAGCCGTCATAATATTGTACCCCTGTTAAATTGTGATCCGATTTACTGGGATCATTGGTATAATAGGTTCTCTGAACCAAGAGCTCCTTTCCTGTTGATGGTTCCCTGGAATAAATGGCCCGTTCGGAAATATGCTTTCCTGTATAAATATAGGTATGGTAGTTATAAAGTTGATTTTGCAGGTTATATGTACTTCTTCTTGTTTCAAAACCGTTGGTGTATTCCACTTTAGTAGTACTGAAAAGGCTACCTGTATTAGAATAGTTGCCTATTTCAGAAATTTTACCATCACTGTTGTAAGTAAACGTATAAACCAGTTTATTATCTTGTTTGACCTCAATAATTTTCTTCGATTTTACAGGTACTTCTGGTTTTGGGGATTCCGGCTTGGAAGTTACCTCATCCGAACTGGAACTACAGGAAGAAAGCAGGCTGAAAGATATTGCCAGAAATATTATTTTTTTCATGTTTATAATTTTTTGCAAATAAATGATTTTTTATTGAATTTGCCTCTTGAAATAGGGATATATCTGTAAAAAAAAATTATGTTATTTTTATCATATCAGAAATTGATTACTTCTGATATGAAAAATTGAACTAACTACCATGAAAATCTCATGGAAAAATTATACATGAGATCTGAAAATTATGAAAAAATATTTTTTATTAGGTTTGATCTTGTCTTTGTCGGCTCATGCTGAGAAAGCAACTAAACCTGTTATGCTCTCTCTCAATCCTTCTGCAACGATTCAGGATTTAAAAGGTATAGAAACTGAACCTCGTTATGGTGCTTATATTTCCAGCAATAACTGTTCTTTTGAAGTCTTGATTAATGATATTCCGGTTATAAAATATAATGATGACTCCGGAAAAGGTCTTGAAGGTTCTTATTTTCCGTTGAATGAATGGATTACTAAAAAAGGAAATCAGAAAGTTACCATTAAAATGACTCCAGGATTTAATCAGGATACGAATGCTTTAAACCCTGAGCTTTCTCCTAACTCAGAAATGCAGATTAAAATAGTAAAGTCATTGAAAAACCAGACAGGAAACCTTGAAGAAAATGAAGAGAGGAAATATTCAACTTCTAAAAAAAGGCGTGGAAACAGTAATATATTTGAAGACACGTTCTCCTTCTTCGCTGAAGTTCCTTATGAGATCAAAACCCTTGAAAATGCTGAAGTTTTACTCACTGATGATAAAGAGAAACTAGCAGTTATTGAACAGGAAGTACTGGCTAAATATGATAAGGTGAGGAATATTTATATGAAGGGTTCATGGAGTGCATTGGCTGCTATTTATTATAACAGAGAGAAAAGAGTAGCACAGCAACTGTATTTACTGCCTGAAGAAATAAAATCCAGATGGAATAATAATTATGTATTCAGAACCAATACTGATATTACATTTTTTGATTTAAAACCTATTGAGGATTATAAAATGACTTTTTATGCAAATGGTAAAATTGTATGCCTGCAGAATATCGTTAACGAAAAACCAACTCTTTGGGGCAGCTTTAAAAGAAAAGGGAAAGATATAACTACAACTTACATTACCCTTTATCTCTATCGTCCTAAAGGGACTAAAGACCTTGAAGTGTATTAAATTTTAGGAAAAATTGACGATGACCAGCTGTAAAACCTGATTAACCAAGTTTCAGTAATAAAAAAAAAAAAAATGAAAAGCTGATAACTCCAGTTTTGCTGATGAAAAGGATATCTACAAATTTAAATGATATAAAGATAAAAACTAAAAACTTACCAATGATTAGGGGCCGTTTTAAGCTAGAGCGCATTGAATACTTCCATAATGGCTTCAATAAGCCCTTTATCTACTTTAGACTCTGATGAGATATCCTGTACAAGCGCCCGCATATTGCCTGAATCATCCCGTTCAAAAACAACTTCGTGTCCATGTACATCTACATAGAATTTATAGCCATGGGTAAACGTTGCCAGTTTTACATTAAAAAGTTCATCTTTACCTTTATAGGTTACGGGGAGTTCAAATTCTTCCATTATTATTGAATTGATGCAAAGTTCGGAAATCTTAACGTAAGTTGATCATATTGATGAACAATTTCTGGGTTTATTTTGAGAGCTATTTCTGATTACTTTTTTTATTTTCAGTCCTACTTTTATCTTTTTTGTAAACATTCCCAAAAAAATGTATATTTGCCCAGCAAAAAAAAGAAAATGATATTATCTAACTTAAAAAAGGGAAAGAAACAGTACTTACGTCCAATGTCGTGAGTCATTTCCTAGTGGTTAGAAATCAAATACATCAGGAGCTTGTCATCACGACAAGCTCTTTTTTTTTGAAAAAAAATTAACAATTTAATATATTATGAAAGTATTGAAATTTGGCGGGACTTCGGTGGGAAGCCCGGAACGGATTGAACAGTTATTACCCATTATCAGATCTCAGGCCTCAGACAAGCACCTGGTTGTTTTATCAGCTGTTTCTGGTACCACAAATGATCTTGTAAAATTATCTGAGTTGTATGAAAGTAAGGATATTGAAGGAGCTTATAAGCATATTGATTTACTGCACCAGAAATATAAAAAATTCGTAAATGAACTATTTAAAACAGAAAAAGGAATTCTGGAGGCTTCGGCTTTTATTGATAAAATTTTTGACCTGTTTTACCAGTTCAAACATAAAAATTTCACTTCCAGTGCTGAACGTATTATACTTGCGCAGGGGGAAATTATCTCAACAACCCTTTTTCATTTATACCTAAAGGAAAAAGAAGTGTCTTCTGTACTGTTATCGGCATTAGATTTTATGCTGATTGATGAGGATAAAGAACCTAATATTGATGAAATCAGAAAGAATGCATCCCTTGAAATTGCAAAACACAACGAAGAAACTTTATTTATTACCCAAGGCTATATATGCAGAAATGCTCAGGGTGAAATTGATAATCTGCAAAGGGGAGGTTCCGATTACACCGCTTCTTTGCTGGGAGCAGCATTACAGGTAGAAGAAATTCAGATCTGGACAGATATTGATGGATTCCACAATAATGATCCGAGATATGTCCAGAACACAAAATCTATTGCCAGACTAAGTTTCGATGAAGCGGCAGAATTATCATATTTTGGGGCGAAAATCCTTCATCCACAAAGTGTTTTCCCTGCAAGAAAGTATAATGTTCCTGTAAGATTATTAGACACCATGAATCCTTCTGCTGTAGGAACCTTAATTTCCGGAGAAGCTACTAATCAGAATCAGATTGTGGCAATTGCAGCTAAAGACGGCATCACCGCGATCCGTATCCAGTCTTCCCGTATGCTGATGGCGTATGGCTTTTTGAGAAAGGTTTTTGAAGTTTTTGAACGCTACAAAACACCTATAGATATGATTACGACTTCCGAAGTGGCTGTTTCCCTTACGATTGACCAAACGGATAATCTTTCTGAAATTGTAAGAGAACTGAACTCTTTCTCAGCTGTTGAAATTGACAGTGAGCAGTCAATTATATGTATTGTGGGAGATTTTAGAAAAAATAATCACGGATATGCAACCATTGTCTCTGAAGCGGTAAAACATATTCCAATACGAATGATTTCCTATGGCGGAAGTGAAAATAATATTTCATTATTAGTTCCATCTGTTTTCAAGCTGGAAGCCTTGAGATCATTGCATAACAGATTGTTTTAGTCATGAATATTTAAGATAGAATTATAGAGAAAACCGCCTGCAAAGGCGGTTTTTGTTTTGTTCCGGGGTTTTTCTGTAAAAGATACAATATCATGTAAACAATGCTGTGAATAGGTCTTTTAACAGAAAACCTCCCGAATATCGGGAGGGAAAAAATGTAAATTTCATAACAAATAAATTTTAAAAAATTATTCCTAAGAAATTTCACTAATTCTAGATAGATTGATATGAACAGTTTCTTTAATATTTTGCCCTATCTTCTGGGCTGTAAACTGTCAGATACTGCTGCATTGATATTCCCTTTACTTTTAGTTTGATTAGTGTTTTTGATGTTTTGACCAATCAAATCTAGCAGTTTAATCTGATGGGTAATATGACCAGACTCATAATAGGTTGAATGATAAAATAATTAAATATTTTTTTATTCTGATTAACAGTTCTAGAGATAGCCAGCCTATATGATTATGGTCATAGTATGGGTAAGTACAGCTCTCTTAATTTTGAATATCAGTTATATAAAAAAATCAATTATCAGTGCTCAAGGCAATTTAATATCCGTATTGATAATGATTTGAATTTTCACCGATCAATTCTTATTCTATGAACACCAGACAAAATTTAAACCTTACATTAAAGGTGTGGCGACAAAAAAACAGGAAAACAAAAGGACGGTTTGAAATGTATTCAGTCACTGGGATTTCTACAGATCTTTCATTTCTCGAAATGTTGGATATTCTTAATGAACAACTCATTAGGGATGATAAAGAACCTGTTGCATTCGATCATGACTGTAGAGAGGGAATCTGTGGAATGTGTTCTTTGTATATCAATGGACGGGCCCATGGACCCGATACAGGAATAACTACCTGCCAGCTGCATATGCGAATGTTTAAGGACGGAGATACGATAACTGTTGAACCCTGGCGCAGTGTTGCATTTCCTGTTATCAAAGATCTGATTACGGACCGGAGTGCCTTTGATAGAATTATGGCAGCAGGTGGCTTTATTTCTGTAAATACATCAGGAAATACATTGGATGCCAACGCGGTCTCTATTCCTAAAGAAGATGCTGAAAATGCAATGGATGCAGCTGCCTGTATTAGTTGTGGTGCATGTGTGGCCTGCTGCCCTAATGGAGCTGCAATGCTTTTTGTAGGAGCAAAAGTTTCTCATTTTGCCTTACTTCCCCAAGGAAGGGTAGAGGCTAAAAGAAGGGTTTTAAATATGGTTAAAGCGATGGATGACGAAGGTTTTGGCAACTGCTCCGTTATAGGTGCCTGTGAAATAGAATGTCCGAAACATATAACTCTGGATACCATAGCAAGGATGAACAGAGAATATATTTCAGCCTGGATTAGTAAAGAAAATAGCTGACAATTCATGATAGGTATGGAGAATATTGTTTTTGTAACCGGTGCCACAGGACTTCTAGGAAGGGTAATTGTTCTTGAATTAGTGAAGCAGGGTAAAACTGTACGGGCCTCAAAGAGAGAGCAAAGTAACCTCAATGAAGTGAAGGAATCACTAAGATACTATAGCTCAGATCATGAATTTTTTTTCAATAAAATTGAATGGGTTAATGTGAACCTTGGTTGTAAAGAAAGTATTATTAAGGCATTAGTTGGAGTGGAAGAAGTGTACCACTGCGCAGCAAAAGTAAGCTATGATCCTTTAGAAAAAGAAGAAATATTCTATTTAAATATAAATATTACAGCAAATATTCTAAAAGCGAGCCAATCTTGTAAGATTAAAAAGTTTCTGTATGTAAGTTCATCCGTAATTTTTCAAGATGTGGAAAATAATAGATTTATAACAGAAGATTCAAAACTGATCAGTGACGTTGATAATACTATATATGCAATATCAAAACTTAAAGCAGATAGAACGGTATATAATGCAATGAAAAGTGCTCACAATATAATCATTATACATCCGGGGATGATTATCGGAAGCGGAAACCGGAATACTGGCAGCTTACAATTTTTAAAATTGCTTACCACCGGTTACTTTACCTTTTCCGGGGGAACAGCATGTGTGGATGTAAGGGATGTGGCAAAAATTGCCATTTTACTGATGGAAAATAACAGATTCGGAGAAAGGTTTTTAATAGCTTCTGATAATAAAACATATAAAGACATATCGACAATGCTAGGTAGAGGGCCCGGGAAGAATATTCCTATACTTTTAAACCGTTCAATTTTAACAATCGCTAGAATACCAGCTCTATTTTTAAGATATTTTTTTCCCCGGCTCCGGCTTCTTACAAAAGAAAATATAAGATTCCTGACTTCTTTTCCCAAGATCTCAAACAGAAAAATTGTAAATGAACTTAATTATCACTTCATACCTATTGAAGAAAGTCTGATTTTTCATACCAATCATTTGTTTTGATGATTGACAAGCAGTTCATCTCTTTCATTATAATAGCCTTATGATCTGCCTCATAAAGGAGGTTATAGATATTTATTAAGTTTGATAAATCTTGGTATTTCATTTCTTTTAATAATAGCTGGTTGAGTTACCGCTTCCGTATAAAAGCATTATTATTTACTTCCGATAATATATAACATAAATACAATGACTATGGTTCCAAAGGGAAAAGTAATTATTGCTAATCTTTGCAATAGTGATAACAGGTCCGATTTTTCGGCTGTCTTATCCAACAATAAACAAGCTAGGATTGAGGTGATAACCACAATATTAAAAACCGAAGTGAAAATAAAAGAGCTGTATTGTTCCACCTTTAAGAAGTTGGGATATGAGAATATAGGATTTATGCATATACCCGACAATGAATTTCTTGAGGGGGATTTTAATAATCGGTTATCACATACAGATATTGTCTGTTTTATGGACGATCATTTTGACATTGTTCATATTCTGAAGCATACATTACTTTGGGAACCTTTACAGAAGAAATATTTCCTGGATGAAAACTTTCTGGTTATCGGGTTGAATAATGGTGCTTCTTCTCTTGCTGAAATGTTTGTGAAAAGAAAGGGTATTGGTTGCGGTTTGGGGTTTATTCAGAATTGTATAATGGATTTAGAGAAGGATAATAGCAATAGTTTAAAAAAACTTATATACCACACTATTATCAATAATAAATACCTGGGTATAAAAATACCAGCGGGAACTTTTTTGATCGTTGATAAAGGGTGTTATGTCTACTGTCGTGGAGAAAAGCCTCTTTTAATTTTTAACGCAAGGTCAATAGAAAAAAGCAGCATTGAAAAAGTAAAAAGGGGTAAGTCTATTTATGCTAAAAATTTAAAAGGGCAAATATTAAGTCAGGGCATTTTCAATATGCATTCAGGTGAATATCAAAGAATTTCATAAGTATAGTCATCAAATCTATGATTAACAGTATTAAATAAATTATAACCCTAAAATTACGACTATGATACCCCAAGGAAAATTATTACTTATAGGAGGAAAGGAAAATAAAGAAGATGAAAATAAAGAAATGGAAAGAGAGAATAAAAATTTCTGTCCTAATGAAATCCTTAAGCTGTTGACAGACTCTAAAGAGGATAGAATTGAAGTTATCACTACAGCAAGCTCAGACCCAGATAGTATACAAAGTATGTATACCGATGCCTTTAACAAAATAGGATACTCCAATTATGATTTCCTGGATATCTGTGATGAGCAGATTCACACGGATTATCAGACAAAGCGGATATCAGCAGCAAAAACAATCTTTTTTGCAGGTGGAGATCAGAATAGAATTTGTGATGTACTGAAACAGTCAGCCTTACAATATTTGATCAAAGAAAAATACAATAATGAAAAAGGATTTACTCTTGCAGGTACCAGTGCTGGAGCTATGTGTATCCCTGATGTGGTTATCCTGGAAGCAGTGAATGGTGAGGCGATGCTGCAAAATGACATAAAGCTTGATGCTGGGTGGGGATTTATTAATAACTGTATTGTAGACACTCATTTTATTCATAGAGCAAGATTCGGAAGGCTTGCCCATGCAGTTATACTGAACCAGAATTGTTGGGGGATAGGGCTGGGAGAAGATACCGCCTTATTAATTGAAGAGGGTAATATCGGTACTTGTAAAGGTTCCGGAATGGCATGGCTTATTAATGCGAAAAATATAGGCCAGACAAATATTAAAACAGTTAAAAAAGGATGTCCTGTTTTTGCTGAAAATCTTAAAGTCCATATTTTAACGGATAACTGTAAAATTAATCTGAGAAAAGGGGTATTTATAGGACAATCGGACAATAATACCATTGCAGAAGAATCCTAGTATGGAGGATATGGTCTTTACTTAAGGTCATTATCATTTTTATAATCTACAAAGGATTATTGAGTACATAATGTAACTATATAATAACTGCAATAGTAAGCACAATTCATTTTGTTTTATCATGCACTATGATAAAATATGGTATATGTATGGTATACAATTATGTTAGAGGTATTATAGAAAAATTTTATTTTAGGCTTAGTATTTTTTTAATATTTAATTCAATGAAAGAATCTCTACTACTATTATTTATTCCTGTGACCTTACCTGTAAAATCCTTCTTAAGGATGAAGCGATAACAATTGGTTATACCTGTAAACAATGAAGATACATCAGTCAGGAGTCCTGAGGTAGTATAACTAAAAATTTCAACCAGATCATGTATATCAAGGAAAACATCTTGTGCTTATCCTTGATTTGTGAAATAATTTGATAACTACCAACATACTGGATATTACTAATATCTCGTCATAGTCATTTTTTCCAAAGATGGATACAAAACATGGAAAAAAGTGAAAATCTTAAACCGATATTGGATTTATTGACATTTCATATATAACCTAATATTAAAATCAATGAACATCAAATTCTTTTTTAAGAAAGCAGCCTTATGTCTGCTTCTTTTTTTATGCATTAAGAATACTGCACAGCCTGCAATTTGGAAGATTGATAGTCTCAGGAAAGAAGCCCATAATACTTGGCTGAAGGAAGGCGATTTTAATAGTTTGCTTTTAACTGAGAGAAATTTACTCAATGAGTGTAAGAAGCAAGGATATATCAAAGGAGAAATAAAAGGATATATTAATATTGCTAATGTACTAAGTGGTGTAAACAGGAATAGAGAAAGCTTACAATTTCTCGATATAGCCCGGAAAAAACTGCTATATCATAATGATGCAGAAACTGAAGCCCATATGAATCACGTATATGGAGTCAATTACTATTCCCTTGGATTGCATAAAAGAGCATTGGAAAAATTTAATAAGGCTCTTGAAGTAGCCAAAAGAATTTCTGATGAAAAAGCAAGGCAGAAAAGACAATACTCAGCTTATGACTGGAAACGTTCCTGTTTTCATTTTTTAGGGTTGATGGATTCTGTCTACAGTAATGAACGTAAATGTATGAAATCTCCAATGCCAATGCTCTTTATAACTATTGCAGGCAGACATTTCCAAAACAAAAATATTGACTCTGCAGAATATTATATCAACAAGGCTAATCATTTATTATTGACCAAAAAAAATCCTTTAGAAGGAAAAGCTAATGTATTAAGAGCTTATGGAAGGCTATACATAGAAAAGAAAGATTATAAAAAATCATTACATTATTTATTGAACTCATTAGAGATTACCCGTAAGTCGGGGTTCAGAAAAAGAACTTTAGAAACATATAAGCTTCTGGCAACCGCATATAAATGCCTTTATAATATTCAGAAAGAAAACGAATATTTACTAAAATACACTCAGCTGAATGATAGCCTTCGGGAAAATGAAAGAATAGCTTTGAATTCATCTGTAGAAGATATTTTAAATAGCCAGCAAGATCACGATACATCAGCCAGTAAGAACTTTTATTATGGTTTTGCCGGTATTATTTTGGTTAGTGCGGCAATAATTATAATGCTTAATAATATTTATAAAGCCAGGCAGAAAATACAGGATAATGCAATAAATGAAAAAATACTTGAAAGTGATATGCTTAGAAGAAAACTTGATGGGTTACATCAAGAAGTTGTTCAGCTTGCTATAAAGTCAGATCCGTCCTTTATTCATAAATTTAGAGAAGCCTACTCGGAGTTTTATAATAATCTGACCACAGAAAATCCAGGTCTTACTGCAAATGATATTCTTTTTTGTGCTTTTATAAAGTTAAATTTTTCCAATAAGGAGATTGCAGAGTATGCACATCTTTCTATAAGAACTGTAGAATCAAAGAAATACCGTTTAAAGAAAAAACTGGGTATTTCTGCAGAAATGGATCTTAATAAATGGATTACACAATATTGATTCTTGTATAATAAGCTTATGTATTATTGTTGCATATTTGATTGTATATCAGTTGTATATGGTGTGCAGTGTAAATGCAGTAGAGAGGCAGTAGGAATGCAGTGCCGTATTTTCCGTATCATCAATTACATTTGCTGTACAAATTGTACACTCTAATCCATTACTACCAAAAACGAATCTTATAAATGCGATCTTATATCAGCAGACAAAGCTTCATGGTGTAAAATCCTTTCTAGTACTTTCAATACCTAAATAATTTAAATCTTTATCAAATGAAAAAAAATGTAATTATTATCTGTTTATTAATGGCCATGCCTGCAATTGCACAAGTGGGCATTAATGAAGCAAACCCCTCAGCCATGCTGGATATTAAATCTAAAGGAAATACAGCTTCCACCAAAGCTTTTAAAATCTCCAATGCAGATGGAGTGGAAATGGTAACGGTTCTTGATAACGGAAATGTAGGAATTAATGTACCAGCTCCTACAGCAAAACTACATACTAATGGTAGTGTACGTTATGAGAACCTACCTGTTATTTCAGCAAATTTATCACCACTTGCAGTAAAACCCGACGGAACCCTGGGGACCTATGTGCCGGAACCTACAAAATATCTTTATATGCAGATGGCCCCTTCCGTTATAACACCTAGTTTCCCGCTTTCCGATACAGGGGTTTATACAAATATCCCACTTAGCTCAGCAGAATCCGTTACAAATACTATTGGTGCAGGATTTGGTACTGATGCCTCTGCTATATTAGATGTAAGTGGTACCACCGTGGCTGGCTCAAATGTCAGATATATTTCTTTCCCTTTACCCGGTGTTTATAAAATTAATCTAAATTATTATACGTCCTGTGCCGGGAACCCTACCGATTCGCTTAACAATATGTTGGGGATAGGAACAGCTTTATTTAAAGCAAGCTCCGGTTCTACAACATATGTCAGACAGGCTGTTGTACGCTACAATGGGTTGCCAAAGCGAGGTGATACAGGTACGGTGATTGCTGGACCGTACAGTTATTCCTTGCCCCATACCGTATATCTGGTTTTTGAAACAAAGACGGTTAATGAAAAGATTGCTCTTTTTGTAAATTACGGATTTGGGGATACATATCCTTCAAATGCCTGTTCCTTTGCTGTACCCGTTGGAATTCCCAATAAAATAATGATGAATATTTCTAAACTGTAATTACCTTTTTATGAAAAATATATTCATTACATTTCTTACGGTGACTGGTCTCCATATGTGGGGACAGATAGGTATTAATACAACTTTGCCTTCAGCAGCTCTGGATGTTAATTCCAAAGAAACAACCGCAGATACACGTGCTTTTGAAGTGAACAATTCTGACGCTTTACAACTGTTGAAAGTACAAAACAACGGTAATTTAGGGATCAATATCGGAACAGTTCCCGCCAGTGATATTTTGCATGCAACAAATGATATAAAGCATGAAGGTTTACCGGTATTGCAACTTCCATATAATGCATTGGCTATCAATTCTTCCGGGGCCGCTGGGGTATCACCGGCAGTTACAAAATATTTTTATTTTAAGCGCTCTGCCGCTTTTGCTGACTATTCTTTATTTGATCCTAATGTTTATACAAATATTCCGTTTTCAGACGGGGCAGATGTATTGGGAAATACAGTGGGTTTTACGTTTGGAACTGATGCAACAGGAACAGTCAACGGACAGCCTGTGAGCAATATAAAGTACCTGGTTATTCCGGAACCTGGTGTTTATCTTTTCGAAATGTACCAAACAGCATATTGTAATAATTTGCCTGCAGTCTCTTCCAATACTGGCCAGGTAATGCTGAAAACAGTGTTTGGCACTGCTGGCACTACTGGTTCTGCATACGCTGTCAATACTGTATCTATGGATTATATGATTCCCCGTAGAAATGCTTCCGGCGCTATCTCCGCTACCAGCTATTCTTATGCGAATCCCCAAAAGCTAATTGTAGCCTATCAGAGTACTGTTGCAAATGAGAAAGTAGCATTATTTATTAATTATGCAGGAGGAGATAAATTTACTTCCGAGGTCTGCAGTATGAATAAGCCCGCAGGGAGTGATAATTTCGGATATTTAATTGTTACGAAGCTTTAGTCATTTCATCTTGTTCCCCTAGGAGATGATATTGTAATCCATACTAAGGTTTATTTGTAGATCTTAGATTCTAAATACCAAATTGATGATTAAACGCAGTATAAAAACTGCGTTTATTTGTTTATTATATATGTTTTTAGGCTCATGTTCTGGATATTTAATTATGCATAACCTTCTGTATCTGCGAATACATCCAAATCCTGATTGTAAAATATTAAAAGAATAATTTGTATTTTTATTTTCCTTATGGCCGCATAGTTCAATGGATAGAACAAAAGTTTCCTAAACTTTAGATCCAAGTTCGATTCTTGGTGCGGCTACCATACATCGGTGATGAAATTATCCTTAAAAATAAAAGAATCTGCCCTTTAGAGGCAGATTCAGTAGATAAGACATCTCATTTTTTTAATTAGACAACAATAAAAAAGCACAGCCGACAATGCTGTGCTTAAATTTTTATTTCAAATTTAATTGCAATTTCAAGAGTAGTAAGAAAAGCAAATAAAGTTTCCACTTCGATGTTTATTACATAGTAAATGTAGTGATATTTTTAATACGAAATATGAATTTAATGTTAAAATTCACAAGTTATCCACAATTTGTTGTGGATAAGTCTCTTGTTTCTTTCTCAATTATCCACTTAATAACAAAGGAATGCCCTGGATTAGCCTTCTTCAAGGTATTTCAAAACAAAATCATTCAATGCTTTTTTCTCTTCATCATTGCCCTTATTATCCATATGGCTATGGTTGACAGAGGTAGGTTGAATGGTCATGTGATACTTTTTCTGTTCCTCTTCAGTGGGCAAAACACCTTCATCAGCAGGATAATCATTGGAACGTAATGAATAAATTTTAGGAATACGTGTTCTTGGAAGGAACATTCTGCGGTTATCCATAGTGATTATTTTATAGACTAGACTAGGATGCTGATTTCCAAACAAAGCTACCATATCACCGCCATTAGAGTGTCCGATTAAAGTAACATGTTTATAATCCAGATCCGGATTTGTTTTTTTAAGTTCATTCAATACAAATAATATGTTGTCGGAACCATTTTGCCAGAAAGGTCTTCTAACCATTTGTAGGTTTCCCTCTACGGGAAGGGGAGCATCTGTAGTCTGTTCATGCTGAATGCTTACTGTGAAATATCCTTTTGAGGCCAGTTTTTCAGTTAAGTAAGAATATACAAAATAATCGCCGCCCTTATTAAAACCATATCCATGATTAAAAATAATAACCTGTTGATTGTGAATTTTCTTATGGGTTTTAGGGAGATAATAGACAACCGGAATTTTGCGGTTTCTGCTTTGGTCGAATAACGTTAACGTATCCAGCTTTACTTCATAATCATTATCTGAGCTCATATTTTCTTTACAGAACAATTTATAAGAAGGAGAGAGGCAGGAATGAAGTGTATTACTTTTTTTAATATCATGGTAAAATAGGTTGATTACAAAAATCTGAATTTTCCTGATATAAAGAGGTTGTTTAAAAAATAATTTATCCAAAATTAAGTATCTTTGTTTTATTAAAATCTTATTATAAATATCATCCGATATCAGGCACTATTCTAAAGCTTGAAAATAAAAGATTCAGAAATTTCTGGACCTGGTTATCTATTATTTAAATTCAAACTTAATGATGCACAAACCGATCGCTCGTAATTAAGGAGTTTGAATATACCATCATATTTTAAATAAGATCATTATGAAAACAAATACAATTGCCGTTATTGGCGGCACTGGAAAATCAGGAAAATACCTTGTACAAAAACTTCTGAATAAAGGATATTCCTTAAAACTATTGCTAAGAAATCCAGAAAATTTTATTCTTAATAATCCTTTAATTGAGATTATAACAGGAGATGTGAGGGATGGAGAAGCAGTACATTCGCTCATTAATAGCTGTGATGTTGTGATAAGTACTTTGGGACAGCCAAAAGGAGAGAAGTCTATCTTCAGTGATGCTGCAAAAAATATCATACAGGCAATGAATGATTATGGAATCAAAAGATATATAGTAACAACAGGATTGAGTGTAAATACAGAAGTGGATTGTAAAAATAATCATGTAAAAATGGCTACGGAATGGATGTATCAGAATTACCCTGAAACAACATCAGATAAACAGAAAGAATATGAACTTCTTTCAGAAAGTAGCCTGGACTGGACTTTGGTACGGTTGCCACTTATCAGTTTGACAGATCAAAGTTTTGCTGCAGAAACAAGTCTCATTGATTGTAAAGGTGAAAATATCAGTGCTACAGATCTTGCCGAATTTTTGGTATCACAGATCGAAGATGCTGCTTACATTAAAAAGAGTCCATTTTTATACAATATTGAAAGCCTATAAATACAATTTAGAATATAAAAAGACAGAGAGCCGTTGAGCTCTCTGTTTTATTTTTCAAGTTTCTCCTTGATGTATTTTGCAGTATAAGATTTTTTATTTTTTGTCAGATCTTCAGGAGTTCCGGCAAAAACTACTTCACCACCATGTTTTCCTGCTTCAGGACCAATATCAATGATGTAATCAGCACATTTGATGATATCCGGCTGGTGTTCAATAACGATAACTGAATGTCCAAGGTCAATCAAAGCCTGTAATGATTTCAATAGCTTCTGAATATCATGGAAATGAAGACCTGTAGAAGGCTCATCGAAGATAAATAATGTTTTGTCTGTGGTAACTCCTTTTACAAGGAAAGAAGCCAGCTTCACACGCTGCGCCTCACCACCGGAAAGGGTAGAAGAGCTCTGCCCCAGCTGTAAATAGCCTAATCCAACTTCCTGTAAAGGTCTCAGTTTGGTTACAATTTTTTCTTCATTATTATCCTTAAAGAATTCCAATGCTTCATCCACAGTCATGTGAAGAATATCAGAAATACTTTTCTCATCAAATTTCACTTCAAGGATTTCGCTTTTGAAACGGGTTCCTTTACATACTTCACATTCCAGTTCAATATCAGCCATAAACTGCATCGAAACATTGATAACTCCTTCACCTTTACACTCATCGCATCTTCCGCCATCTACGTTGAAAGAGAAATGTTTAGGTTTGTAGCCCATCATTTTAGCCACTTTCTGCTTGGCAAAAAGATCACGGATATCATCATAAGCTTTCAGATAGGTTACAGGGTTTGAACGTGAAGATTTTCCAATGGGATTCTGATCGATCAACTCAATGTTTTTGATGAGTTTTTTCGGGAATTCTACAGAATCGTAATCTCCTTTTTTACCACCCATGCCCAGTTGGATCTGAATATCGTTGGTAAGAATTTCTTTCATCAAAGTAGATTTACCACTTCCGGAAACGCCTGAAATAACGGTCAGACTTTCCAAAGGAACATCTACATCAATATTTTTAAGGTTGTTCTGGCGGGCTCCTTTAATGTGAATCCATTCTTTTGCTTTTCTTCGTTTCTTCGGAACTTCTATTTCCAGTCTTCCGGTAAGATATTCTGAAGTAAGGGTGTTGGCCTTTTTCAAATCCTTATAATCTCCGGCAAATACCAGCTCACCGCCAAGATAACCAGCTTCCGGACCAATATCAATGATATAGTCAGCAGCATGCATCACATCTTCATCATGTTCTACAACAATTACTGTATTTCCTAAGTCACGAAGGTTTTTCAATACCTCTATAAGGTTTTCCGTATCTTTAGAGTGTAGTCCGATAGAAGGTTCATCCAAAATATAAATGGACCCTACCAAAGAGCTTCCTAAGCTTGTTGCCAGGTTAATCCTCTGACTTTCCCCTCCGGAAAGGGTATTGGAGGTTCTGTTTAATGTTAAATATCCTAATCCCACCTTTAATAGAAACTCAAGGCGGGTGGTTATTTCATATAAAAGTCTTTTGGCAACTTCCTGGTCGTGTTCAGATAGTTTTAAACTGTTAATTAATGGAGCCAGTTCATCCAATGGAAGCTCAATCATCGACTGGATGTTGTGACCATCTACTTTTACCCAGCTTGTCTCTTCACGCAGCCTTAATCCTTCACAGGTTGGGCAAAGCGTTTTCCCCCTGTAACGGGAAAGCATTACTCTGTACTGGATTTTATAAAGGTTTTCTTCAAGCATTTTGAAGAAATTGTTGATGCATGGGAAATTGCTTTTACCATCACCTTTCCAAAGGAAGCTTTTCTGCTCTTTGGTTAATTGATGATAAGGTTTATGAATAGGGAAGTCACCCGCTTTTTTGATGAAATCTTTTTTCCATTCACTCATGGTTTCACCTCTCCAGCAGACAACGGCATCCTCATAGATGGATAATGTTTTATTAGGAACCACCAGATCTTCATCTATTCCAATTACTTTCCCATAACCTTCACAAGCAGGACAAGCCCCATAAGGATTATTGAAACTGAAGAAATGAACGTTTGGTTCAAGGAATTCCATTCCGTCAAGTTCAAACTTATTGGAGAACTCTTTTACCTTTTCGGTATCTGTATTTTTTAAAGAGCAGTAGCCACGGCCTTCGTAAAATGCCATCTGGATAGAATCTGCCAATCGCTGTAAAAAGCTTTCATCTTCCTCATAGGAAAAACGGTCAATCACAAGATTGATTTTCATTCCTTTTTCCGGAACAAATCCGAAGCTTTCAAGATCCTCAATTCCTGCTACATTTCCGTTAATTTCAAGTCTGGTGAAACCTGCAAGTTTTAATACGTTTAGGGTTTCCTTAAAATTATCTGCATCATATTCCAACGGAGCAGTTAGTAAAAAGGAAGTATCTTTTTTAGAAGCCTTGATAAAGTCAACCACATCTGAAACGGAATCTTTTTTCACTTCCTCTCCTGAAACCGGAGAAAATGTTTTTCCGATTCTTGCAAACAAAAGCTTCATATAATCATAGATCTCCGTAGAAGTACCCACTGTAGAGCGCGGATTAGATGAAATTACTTTCTGCTGGATGGCGATGGATGGAGCCAGTCCTTTAATATCGTCAACCTTAGGTTTTTCTAATTTTCCCAAGAACTGGCGGGCATAAGAGCTTAAACTTTCCACATATCTTCTCTGTCCTTCTGCATAAATGGTATCAAAGGCAAGAGATGATTTACCGCTTCCTGATACTCCTGTAATAACAATCAGTTTATTTTTGGGAATAAGGACATCCAGGTGCTTCAGATTGTTAAGATGAGCATTCTTAACGAAAATCTGTTTTTTTATATCTATTTCTGTAGTATCAGCCATATTTTGTTTATTCATAAAAGCAACTGTACAGCTATAAACTGCCAGTTTAATGGTGTTTTCCGAAATATTTCGGGGTCATCAATTGAACATTCAAATTATTTCCGGATTCAGCTGACAGGGAGAACATATCTGAAGAATGCCGCTCACCATAACAGTTGAAAAAGAATGATTTCACTGTAAAATTAAGACCCACAAAATTACGAATTTTTTAGCGAAAATTGTATGTTTCTCCTGTTACTAAAATTGTATATAAAAAAATAAAAATCAACGGCCTGATACCACAAAATTGGAGCCGGAAAAAGAAGAATTAAGATGCTTTTTGTGGAATTATTTCCTTTTTATAAGTTCTTATTGTTGAATTTTAAAAGGTTTTTTATCTTTTAACAGATTTTTTTATTCAGGTATTGTTTTATGTTTTAAAATTATTTAAAATTGTATTTATAAATATGTAATAGAGAAATGATAAAATTATTCAGAGATCTGGTTACACATTTAATGAGAAAAAGATAGAAACTCCCTCAAAAAAAACATTGACACAGTATTCATGCTGTGTCTTTTTTATGACAAGTATCATTTGCCTGTCTTCATGAACTCCCTTACTTTTGAACCTTGTTAAAAGAAACTACGGAAACAATTATGATCAAAAAGATAGGAAGTGCTTTTTTCCTGGGATCTCTACTTTGGGTAAGTGCTCAGGAAAAGACTACTGATATTGAAAACATTGAATTTCAAGGGAAATTTATCTCTACACCTTATAAAAGTGCCAACCAGAATATTACTGTAATCACCAAAGAAGATATTGCCAATGCTCCATCCAAAAGTATTGATGAAATTCTTCAGCAGGTTCCGGGTATGGATATCAGAAGGAGAGGATCCAATGGAGTTCAGAGTGATATCAGTTTCCGCGGAAGCTCGTTTGAGCAAGTCCTGCTATTACTGAATGGAGTAAGAATCAATGATTCCCAGACTGGTCACAATTCCATGAACCTTCCGGTGGATCTGGAAGATGTGGAAAAGATTGAGATTATAAAAGGTCCTGCTGCAAGACGTTTCGGACAGAATGCTTATGCAGGAGTCATTAATGTAATTACCAGACCTGGAGCAGGAAAAAAAGTTAAAATAAGTGCAGAAGGTGGTGACTACAGTTCTTATGGACTAGGGTTCAATGCACAGATGGGAAATGAAAAATTCGCCAATACCCTTCAAGCTAATACTTCAGGTTCACAAGGGTATATGTATAATACAGATTATGAAATCCGAAATGTTTTTTATCAGGGAAAACTGAATATTAAAAACGGAGATTTGCGGCTTCAGGCTGGGTTTTCGGAAAAGAAATTCGGAGCTAATGGTTTTTATGCATCCAAATCTGCTATAGACCAATATGAGGAAATGCAGGCTTCTATTGTAAGTATTGCGCATCAGCAGACTTTCGGGAAGCTAAAGTTTAACTCGAATGTATACTGGAGAAGAGGGCAGGATATGTACTTGTATACCAGACAGAATCCTAAAGGATATAGAAATATGCATATTGGGAATAACGTGGGTGGAGAAGTAAACTCAAGCTACCAATGGGGATTAGGAACTACCGGAGTGGGTGTTGAACTGAGAAAAGAGTTTCTGGTGAGCAGCAATTTGGGAAATCCTAACCGTTTTGTTTCTCAGGTTTTCTTTGAACATCATTTCTCATTATTTGATAAAAAATTAAATATCAGCCCGGGAATTTCATGGGCTAACTATTCTAAAGAAGGTAATTTCTTCTATCCCGGGTTAGATGTGGGATATAACTTTAATCCTAATAATAAGGTATATGGAAATATTGCCAAAGTACACCGTATTCCAACCTTTACGGATCTTTATTATGTGAGTCCGCAGGAACGTGGTAACCCAAATTTGCTGCCTGAAAACGGTGTTTCATCTGAGGTAGGGTATCAATATCAGAATCAAAGTATTTTAGCCAAAATCAGTGGGTTTTTAAGGGATTCAAAGAATTCTATCGATTGGGTGAAAAAAGACATCAGTGATAAAACATGGGCTGCTGAAAATGTAGGCAATATAAAAATCAAAGGAATAGAAGCTGAAATTAACTATAAAATGACCAACTGGCTGAAAATGATGGCAGGGTATACCTATATTGACGGCAAATTTCAGAAATCCAATGAGTTTGTTTCAAAATATATTATGGATAATCTGAGACACCAGTTCATCGGTAAAGTGGAAGCAAAATTCCTTGGAGCCTTTACTAATGAAATTGTGTACAGATACAATGAAAGAATGAATTTAGGAAGCTATCAGTTGCTGGATAACAAGTTAAGTTTTAATAAAAAAGACTATTCTGTATATGTTTTAGTGAATAATATCACCAATACAAAATATACGGAAGCATTTGGCGTAGAAATGCCGCAAAGATGGTTTCATATTGGTTTTTCTTACATAATTAATATGAAGTAAGTGTTAATTCAATATTAATGAAAGTTAATATTAACAAATTGTTAAAAAAATTACATTTGCAAAAATTTTTTATGAAACGTTTTCTAGGTTTAAGTCTACTTCTTAGTCTATCTTTCTTCAAAGCTCAGGAACATATTTCCAGCTTCAATGCAGTAACTCTAACCTATAAGTTTCATCCTAAATTTTTCATCTACGGAGAAGGTCAGTTAAGAGGTAACGAAGATTATGCTTACCCGGATTATTATGAAATAAAAGGGGGAATAGGGTATAACCTTACCAAGAATCACAAACCATTTGTAGGACTGGGAAGATATGTTAACTACAAGGATAAGAAATTAAGCAGAGAAGAGTTCAGGGTTTGGCTTCAGGATGTTATTGATGTTAAAAAAGGCATCGTGAAGTTTGAAAACCGTTTCCGTGTAGAAAAAAGCTGGTTTTATGAACCGCAAACTGACAACACTTCTCAGAGAATGCGTTACCGTTACCGTTTGAATGTAAGTGTTCCCTTAAATGCTAAAGAAATTAAAAAAGGGACTGTTTTTGCCAATGCTTACGATGAACTCTTTCTTGTAACCCCAATGAAGCCTACTTTTGCCAGAAACAGAGTTTATGGTGGTTTCGGCTACCAGATTGATGATTATTTCGGAATTGTAAGCGGATACCTTTGGCAGCGTGAATTTGAAGCAAAAGGAAATAAAAACTTACATTTCATCTACCTTGCTTTGAACATCAATATTGATGGTACGAACCATGAGGTGAAAACATACGATTTCCCTGGGGCGGATTAAGAGGCCTGGCTTATCTCTGACTGTAATTTTAAGAGTTCCTGTTTGGTATTAAGGTAGTACGTATTTAAAAGATTTTGATATTTTTCAATCAATAATGATATGGAATCAACTTCATTCTGAAGGTATCTGTCATTGTTGAAATAAATATATTCAGCATCTACAAACTGTTGAAGAATATTACTTTCTTCAGCAGTGAGTAATTCTTTGTAAGCAGAATTTTCAAGAAGGTTTCGGATCTTTTGTTTAAAAGGTTTTTCAGCCTTCAAAAGCTTTGCTCTGTGCTTACGGATTTCTTCAAAAGGTAAAGTAACCGTCATAAACTGTAAGTATCCGATAAATTCATTAAGACTTGCTTGGAATTCATCGAATTCTTTATCTATTGCAGACATTTTTTTGTACTTATTTATCAAATTCGTTTTGTGCTCATTATTACTTTTATGATAATAATAGTTGAAAATAGATTTGTCATTTTCATGAAGTTCAGCGATCACATTTTTAAGCTCATTTTCAAGTTGAGGAATCATGTTTCCTGCATGTTTTGCTTTATGTAATACCCCGTTATACCTGAAAGTTTTTATTTCTTTAGGTTTTGAAGCCAGATACTGTAAAGTTTGAAGATCCTGTTCTATACCAGCTTTTTCATAGACTAAGGAAACCTTTTTATCGCTGAATAAATCAGCTTCATGATAAAGCCCCGAATCCTGAATAATAGCTTCAAGATTTTCTAAAATAGGGTTATGTCTTTCATAATAGCCGTTAAACCCGGAAATCAGGTTCTGATATCTATTGTTTTCCAGGTAGAGAGTGGTAAAAGTATTATCATCTATAACTTCTCCAACATTTTTAATGCTTAAAAGTGTTAGATATTTTGCTGTTAGCGTTTCACAGATGTTTTCATAACCTCTGATGATTTCTCCGGCTGGTTTGTGGTCACTGGTTGTATTTTGGGTTTTGTTCTTTTTGATTCTTTCAATCCTTTTTGATATTTCAGGGTGGGATGACCATTGGTCTTCAATTTCAATTCTGGATTTATTATAACGGGTCAGGTCCTCAATATCTATTTGGGGAAGTCCATTTACATAAGGATGATTATTTCTTTCACTGAAAATCTTCATTAAAGAAATCTGGTTTTCATAAAGATTTTTGGGCAGATATTTTTGATTGCTTTCAATATAAAAATTGGTTGCATAGTTAAAGGCAGCATCACTTAATTCCAATCTTAATAAGGAGGAAATCTGCTCATCCGGATTTGTTACAAAAGTTGAAATAGCATCAGCATGATATTCCATCTCTCTTTGCAGGGAAGCATGGTTTTTAAAAAGAAAATTGGAGATACTTTTAAGGACATATTGAAAGGCATTGATGAAGCTTACAGAGATAAGTCCGAAAATTTTAAAAAAAGCATTGCTTCCTGAAAACTCCAGAATAAAATTTTCATAATCTTTATTATTGTAAACGGTTTCAAAAATTATTTTTTCAGCCTGGTTTACATAACCACCTATTTTCATACTTCTTTGGGAAAAGTGGCCAAACTCATGTGCCAGAACTGTTTTCAATTCTCCGGCACTTGTTGTATTAATCAGTCCTATACCAATAGTAAGGTTCTTCTTTACCGGTAGAAACATACTCCAGAAAATAGAATTATAGCTGACACTGGCGTTTACATCCGGTGAAAGAAAAACTTTTTTGGGAGCCTGAACTTTTGTTTCCTTTACAATCTCATCAATCATGTTAAAAAGCTCAGGTTGATGGGAGCGTGAAACTTCTATTAGGTGACGGGTACTATAATTATTTTTCTTGAAAATAAAACGGGTAAGAAAAATGAATACGAAAAGACCTATACTAAACAATCCTGCAGCACCAAAAATTGTAAAATAATTGACTTTAATTGTTAATAGCTTTACAGCCCCATATCCTAAGAGAAAAATCATCAAGAGAGAGGCCAGAATAAGGAGTAAATATATAAGAAAAAAAGCTGAAACTGACACAATAGCAGAAATCAGCTTAGTTTGATAAGCCGTTGAAATTTTAGGTAGGTTATTAGTCATTTTTGGTTGATTAGTATTTTTCTATCAGATAGCGATAGGCTTTGAGATATTTATTGAACCTTTTAATATCTTTAGGCGTAAGCTCTCGGTTTACTCTTCTAAGATCCATATTATCGCGAAGGTCATTAAGTTTTACAGCAACAGCCAGAGGCGATCTTTCTGTTCTTTTCACAAATTCATCATAATCTTCTTCCGGATCAAACTTAGTAAGGCAGCTGATGGCAAAAATAATGTATTCCGGAAAGCCTTCACTTCTTAAATAATCCAGACTGAATTCTAAAGGGTGATCTTCCACCACATCATGTAAAACTCCCACAATTTTCTCATCCATTGTTTTACCATATTCCATGACGCGCATTACGTGTGCAATGTATGGAGCGTGGTATTTGTCTGTCTGTCCTTTATGTGCCTTATCGGCAATTTTTATAGCTTTATTTAGTAATTCTTCTTTTGTCATTTTTCTATGAAAATAGAGTACAAAAATAAAAAATGCCTTAAAAAAATAAGGCATTTTTATAGAGATTATTTAAGATTGTTCTATAAATTTATTTCATCCTCTACAGAAGCATTTGGAGCATTGTTTTTGACGGATTCTATTCCGTTTTCCATTCCGTTATCTGTTTCATACATCTGGCTGGTTCCAATAATTTGCCCATTCCCGGCTTTAAGGTTGAAATAACATCTGCCATCTCTGGCGGTATTTCTTTCAAATTTGGCATCTTCCTGAGAATTGGTTTTTACTGAATTGATCCCATTTTCACAGGATGATTTGGTGCTATACCCCTGGCTGGTTAGAATTACCTGTCCGTTTACGGCTTTAAGATTGAATTGAAATTCACCGTTGTTTCTTTTAGAAATAATAAATTTTCCCATATGTTTTATTTTGAGTTAACTGGTTTTAGATATAATAAAGTTAGGAAAAAATATTGAAATCTGCTGTTCTTTGAAATTTCTGTAAGGTCAAGAAAAAAACGCCCCAAAATGGGACGTTTTGAAATCAAATTTATGTTATTAAGACTAATAAGCTCCTTTTTCAATATAGTGAGCAGCTACTTTTTCAGTTAATGCTACTACATTCGGGTGGTTCGTATACTTAGTGAATCTTCTTAATCCTGAAAGCATCATTCTTTGCTCATCTCCTTCAGCGAAAGAAATAATTCCTTCTTTAGCTGCTACAATGATCTTCTCAACCGCTTTATAAAGATTTAATTGAGCCATAGCTGCTTCCACAGAATCAGGAGAGAAATGTTTCTCAGCTCTTAATACAGCAGATTCTGCCATATAGATCTGGTTAAGGATTTCAGAAGCATTCAATAATAAATGTTGTTGCTTTTCAATATCCATCATATATTTCTGAAGTGCAGCCCCTGAAACCATAAGGAATACTTTCTTAAGGTTAGCGATAATTGCTTTCTCTTCACTCATGAACGCTGAATAATCAGGAACTTCAAATGAAGGAATACCCATCAATTCTTTGCTGATTGCCATAGCAGGAGATAAAAGGTCTAGCTCACCTTTCATTGCTCTCTTAATAAGCATTCCTACCGCTAATAATCTGTTGATTTCGTTAGTTCCCTCATAGATTCTTGAAATTCTTGAATCTCTCCAAGCTGCTTCCATTGGAGTATCTTCAGAGAATCCCATACCTCCGTATACCTGGATTCCTTCATCAGCAGTGTGCTGTGCAAGATCAGAAACGAATACTTTAAGAATTGAACATTCTACAGCGAATTCCTCAACACCTTTAAGCTCTGCTGCCTGGTGATCCATTCCACCTGCAACCAATTCATCAATTTTATCCTGAACATTTTTTGCCGCTCTGTAAGAACCAGCCTCACTTACGAAAACTCCGGTTGCCATTTCAGCAAGCTTCTTTCTGATCGCTCCGAAAGTAGAGATAGAAACGCCAAACTGCTTTCTTTCGTTAGAATATTGGATAGAGTGGTTTAAGATTCTTCTCTGAGCATCTAAACAAGCCGCCGCTAATTTGATACGACCTACGTTCAATGCATTTAAAGCGATTTTGAAACCATTGTTTCTTTCTCCTAAAAGGTTCTCAACGGGAACTTTCATATCATTGAAGAAAACCTGACGGGTAGAAGAGGCACGAATACCTAATTTGTGCTCCTCTTCACCGAAAGTTAAACTTTCAGGGTTTTCCAGTTCAGAACGGTTGATGACGAAACCTGTGATGTTTTTATCATCATCAATTTTAGCGAATAAAGTGAAAGTATCTGCAAATCCTGCATTAGAGATCCACATTTTCTGTCCATTGATGATATAGTGTTTTCCATCTTCAGAAAGTTTAGCTCTAGTTTTTCCAGAGTTTGCATCAGAACCTGCATCCGGCTCAGTTAAGCAGTAAGCTCCGAATTTTGTTCCAGTTGCTAAATCCGGAAGGTATTTTTTCTTTTGCTCTTCAGTTCCGTAAAGAACGATTGGAAGCGTTCCGATTCCGGTGTGTGCTCCATAAGCTGTAGCCAATGAACCTGTAGTTCCCGAAAGGTAATCACAAGCTAACATCGTAGTTACAAAGCCCATTCCAAGACCTCCGTACTCTTCTGGAACGGCAATACCAAGCATTCCCATTTCACCAAGTTTACGCATTGTTTCTTCAGTAAATGCATAATCTTTCTTTTCGAAACGCTCTCTTTGAGGCACAACTTCTCTATCTATAAACTCCTTCGCAGAATCACGAAGCATTTTTTGTTCTTCATTCAGTTCTTCAATGCTGAAAATTTCGTTTGCAGGAATTTCCTTGATCAGGAATTCACCTCCTTTTAATGTAGCCATATATTATTTTGTTTTTTTATTTTTTTTGAGACTTTTTAGATAATAGACGGATAGATGATAGACTTTTAATGCTATCTATTTTCCTTCCTGTCTATTATTTCTTCGTCTATTGTCTTATTAATCTTTATTCAAAGTATTCTGAAATACATTGTCGCTTTTTGAAATTCTTCAATTTTAATTTAAAAGATCTCACATTTTTCATCAGATAAATGTCTTTAAGTCTATTATCTATCCGTCTATTATCTCGTGGTCTTTAAAGTAACTCAAAAATCGAAGCTGCTCCTTGTCCTGTTCCCACACACATAGAAACCATACCATACTTGTTTCCGCGTCTTCTCATTTCGTCAAGAAGCTGAACGGTTAGTTTAGTTCCTGTACATCCCAGTGGGTGACCAAGTGCAATTGCTCCTCCGTTTACGTTTAAGATATCTGGATTTAAGCCTAATTCTTTTTTGATAGCCACGGATTGTGATGCAAATGCTTCGTTTAGCTCGATCAAGTCAATATCTTTTAATTCTAAACCTGCTTGTTTAAGAGCTTTTGGAATCGCATATATTGGTCCCATACCCATTATTCTTGGCTCAAGACCTGCAGCAGCATAGGCTACCAATCTTGCTTCTGGTTCAAGACCTAGTTCTTTTACCATTTCTTCGCTCATTACCATTACGAAAGCAGCTCCGTCACTCATTTGAGAAGAGTTTCCGGCAGTTACGCTTCCTCCGTTAGCAAAAACTGGTCTAAGTTTAGCTAAACCAGCTAATGAAGTATCTGCTCTTGGCCCTTCATCCACAGAGAAATCAAATTTTTTAGTCTGAAGTTTTTGATTTTCATCTAAGAAGTTATATTCTACAGGAATCGGAACAATCTGGTTGGCAAATTTACCTTCCTGATTTGCTTTTAAAGCTTTCATGTGCGATTCAAAGGCAAACTGATCCTGTTCTTCTCTGGTAATATTGTATTGTTTTGCCACTTCTTCAGCAGTGTAGCCCATTCCCCAGTAGTAATCAGGGTTTGTTTTTGCGATATCAGTTTCAGGAACCGGCTTGTAACCTCCCATTGGGATATAAGACATAGATTCTGTACCTCCTGCAATGATACAATCAGCCATTCCTGCCTGGATTTTTGCAGAAGCAATAGCAATTGCTTCACTTCCTGATGCACAGTATCTGTTTACCGTTACTCCAGGAACTTTATCTGTATTTAAACCCATTAAGGAAATCAAACGGGCTACGTTTAATCCTTGCTCTGCCTCAGGCATTGCATTTCCTACAATAAGGTCATCAATTCTGTTTTTATCTAATTGTGGAAGCTCAGCCATTAATTTTTCAATAACCGTAGCTGCCATGACGTCAGGACGTGTAAAGCGTAAGGAACCTTTTGGTGCTTTTCCTACTGCTGATCTGAATCCTTTTACGATGTATGCTGTTTTCATTTTTTTGTTTAATTAAATTGTTTTTGAAAGATTTTTGCCTCATAGAGGTAAACTGTTCATAGATCTATTGTTTTGCAATTTGTGAAGCTCCGTAGGAGCGACCTGTTAATCTTCAATCCATTCAAATAAATATTTTGAATCATATTCAATTTCAAATTTTGACATAAAATCCAGATATTCTTCTCTAAAAGTTTTCTTTTTGTGATGTTCTTCCTGATTTAAAATATATTTTACAACCGAATCAACACTACTTTTAGAATAAGAAAAAGCTCCGTATCCTTCCTGCCAATTGAATTTTCCCTTGATCCATCCTTTTTCATTGATGAATTTTGAAGATCCTGCTTTAATATCCCTCACTAAATCTGAAACTGACAATGTCGGATTCATGCTTACAAGGATATGAACGTGGTCTGGCATTGCAAAAACTGCGAATAATTTTTGATTTCTGTTAGAGACTATACCTGTAATCAATTTATGCAATTCTTCTCTGTTTTCTTTGGTAATAAGATTTTGTCTTCCTTTTACTGCAAAAACAATTTGAATATAAATCTGTGTATAGGTATTGGCCATAAAACTAACATGATCGTTTATTATCAGGTCGCCTCTACAAGGCTCTGCCATTTCTAAAAATTATTCGTTGTCTATTAACAGTTCGCTCCTACGGAGCTCCCTATTAGTTTCTCAATGGCTTCCCATTTTGTAACATATACTGAATTCTTTCTAAAGTTTTTCTTTCGCCACAAAGCTGAAGGAATGTTTCTCTTTCAAGGTTCAATAAATACTGCTCAGTAACAACTGTTGGCTCAGATAAGTTTCCGCCTACCATTACGTTGGCTAGCTTGTCTGCAATCTTCTTATCGTGTTCGGAGATGTATTTTCCTGTTAACATCTGGTCTGTTCCTACGTAGAACATTCCTAATGCATCTTTACCAAGAACTTTCACTTTCTGCTCAATTGGCTGAGTATAACCTTGTTCTGCCAATAGTTTTGCAACTTTTTTAGCTTCTGCGATCTGTCTGTTTTTGCTTACAGAAACAATATCTTTTCCTTTTTCAAGGATTCCCATATCGTAAGCTTCATAAGCTGATGTAGCTACTTTACCCATTGCGATGTTCATGAAGGCATCACGAAGTCTGTTGTTTTTAACATCATCGCTGTGGAATTCTCTGGAAGTTCTTAAAGCAAGTTCTTTAGTACCACCACCACCAGGGATTACACCCACTCCGGTTTCAACCAATCCAATGTAAGTTTCTGCTGCGGCAACCACTCTGTCTGCGTGCATAGTCATTTCACATCCACCACCTAAAGTCATTCCGTGAGGAGCAACTACTACAGGAATAGAAGAGTAGCGTACTCTCATCATTGATTTCTGGAAGTAAGCAATCGCCATATTCAAATCATCCCAGTCTTGCTCAATAGCCATCATAAGGATCATAGCAAGGTTAGCTCCTACTGAGAAGTTTGCGCCTTGGTTTCCTACCACTAATCCATCGTATTCTTTTTCTGCTAAATCAATAGCTCTGTTTAATCCATCTAAAACTTCGCCTCCTAGAGAGTTCATTTTGGAACGGATCTCGAAGTTGATGATACCATCACCTAAATCAAGAATGGCAGAACCTGAATTGCTCCAAAGGGTTTTATTTTTTCTGATATTGTCAAGGATAATGAAGGCATCCTGTCCAGGGATTTTGTTGTATTCTCCTGAGTTTTTATCAACATAAATACTTTGTCCTTCATCGTTAAC
>NZ_MAYF01000158.1 GCF_001684955.1 Chryseobacterium contaminans
GAAGAATTGTGATTCATATTGACTATTCTTTTAACTGGTACTAATAAGTCCGTGATTTTTTTAATGCTTTGATGGTAATTATTTATTATATTTATTTTTCTATTACCAAAAAAATATTAAACTATGGATCTATTTGTGTTAGTGCCAATTTTTGGTGTGTTAGCTTTGCTTTATACATTTCTTCAGAGCAACTGGGTAAGTAAACAGAATGCCGGAAATGAAAAAATGAAAACAATCAGCGGACATATTGCTGATGGTGCCATGGCTTTTTTAAAGGCCGAGTATAAAATCTTAACCTATTTTGTCGTCGTTGTAGCTATTCTTTTAGCTGTAATGGGTTCAAGCAATGCCAATTCACATTGGAGTATAGGGCTTGCTTTTGTAGTGGGAGCCATTTTTTCTGCTACAGCGGGCTTTATAGGGATGAAAATTGCAACCAAAGCCAATGTAAGAACGGCAGAGGCAGCAAGAACTTCATTATCCAAAGCCCTTAAAGTTTCCTTTACAGGAGGTTCTGTCATGGGAATGGGAGTAGCAGGACTTGCCGTACTGGGGTTAGGAGCTTTATTTTTAATTATTAAACAGATTTTTGCACCAGATGCCACAGTAGATTCCCATGAAATGGAAAGAACTATAGAAATTCTTACCGGTTTTTCTCTTGGTGCTGAATCCATTGCTCTTTTTGCAAGAGTAGGTGGTGGTATTTACACGAAAGCAGCAGACGTTGGAGCTGACCTGGTAGGAAAAGTAGAAGCCGGAATTCCTGAAGATGATCCAAGAAACCCGGCAACCATTGCTGATAACGTTGGAGATAACGTTGGAGATGTCGCAGGAATGGGGGCGGATCTTTTCGGCTCGTATGTTGCTACAGTGCTTGCTACCATGGTATTAGGAAGAGAAACGATCTCTGATGACTCATTCGGAGGTTTCGCTCCCATTCTTTTACCCATGCTGATTGCAGGAACAGGAATTATCTTTTCCATGATAGGAACTTTATTTGTGAAGATCAATGATAATGAAGGTTCATCTACTTCCAGTGTACAAAATGCACTGAATTTAGGAAACTGGGGCAGTATTGTGATTACAGCCATCGCTTCTTATTTCCTGGTAACCTATCTTCTTCCTGAAAAAATGGTCTTAAGAGGTCATGAATTTACAAAAATGGGAGTATTCGGGGCTATCATGGTAGGATTGGTTGTAGGAACCTTAATGAGTATTATCACTGAATATTATACAGCAATGGGGAAAAGACCGGTTTCAAGTATTGTGAGACAGTCTTCAACCGGACATGCAACGAATATTATCGGTGGACTTTCTGTAGGAATGGAATCAACTCTTCTTCCGATTATTGTATTGGCAGGAGGTATTTACGGATCTTATTTATGTGCCGGATTATATGGAGTGGCCATTGCAGCCGCTGGAATGATGGCCACTACAGCAATGCAGCTAGCTATTGATGCCTTTGGTCCGATTGCAGATAATGCCGGAGGTATCGCTGAAATGAGTGAGCTTCCCAAAGAAGTTCGTGAAAAAACAGATATTTTGGATGCTGTAGGAAATACAACTGCAGCTACAGGAAAAGGATTTGCCATTGCTTCAGCTGCATTAACGGCCCTTGCCTTGTTTGCAGCCTTTGTAGGTATTGCAGGCATTGACGGTATTGATATCTACAGGGCTGATGTTTTAGCAGGTCTCTTTGTAGGTGGAATGATTCCGTTTATATTTTCTTCATTAGCCATCACAGCCGTTGGGCAGGCAGCCATGGCCATGGTGGAAGAAGTAAGAAGACAATTCCGTGAAATTCCCGGGATTTTAGAAGGGAAAGCTCAGCCGGAATATGAAAAATGTGTTGCTATCTCTACCGATGCCTCAATCAGAAAGATGATGTTGCCGGGAGCTATTGCGATTATTTCACCATTACTGATCGGATTTATTTTTGGTCCTGAAGTATTGGGTGGTTTCCTTGCCGGAGCTACTGTAAGTGGTGTATTGATGGGGATGTTTCAGAATAATGCGGGAGGTGCCTGGGATAATGCAAAAAAATCATTTGAAAAAGGAGTTGATATCAATGGTCAGACTTATTATAAAGGATCAGAGCCTCATAAAGCATCTGTAACAGGAGATACAGTAGGAGATCCGTTTAAAGATACTTCCGGACCATCCATGAATATCCTGATTAAACTGATGTCAATTGTTTCATTAGTAATTGCACCCACTTTAGCGGTGTTGCATAAGGATAAAATTGAAGCCAATAGAAAAGCGAAAATTGAAAGCCTGACAGGAGTTGCTGGAGTTGTTTCAACATCATCAGACCTTAAAACTCCGGCTGTTCCAGGTGAAGTGAAAGGACATCTTAATGAAAGTGGAGATTTTGTTTATGAAACAGGAAACCTGCAAAAAGTAAAATTGAAAGGCGGAAAAACAATCGAGTTAGGAGAAGCCAGTCAACTGTATCAGCTTTATAATGCAATTAATCAAAAAGATAAGACCATTCTGGACCCTAATAAATGGTATACCATTGAAAACCTTTATTTTGAAACAGGATCAAGTGATTTAAAAGCAGGTTATGAAATGCAATTAAACAATATTGCAGAAATAATGAATGCATATCCTGATCTGAAAATAAAATTAGGTGGATATACAGACAACAGCGGTAACGAGGAAAGTAATCAGAAGTTATCCAATCTTAGGGCTCAGACTGCAAAACTTAAGCTGCTGGAGTTGGGAATATCAGCTGATAGGATAGAAGCGGAAGGATATGGTTCTCAGCATCCAATTTGTGAGGCCAATGATACAGATGAATGCAAAGCCAAAAACAGAAGAATTGATGTGAGAGTTCTGGCTCTTTAATCAATATTGATAGACAATACTAAAGCACCGCATTGGCGGTGCTTTTTTATATTTTTATTGTTATAAATTCTTTCTCAGATGCTCCAAAGCCTGAATAATCACATCATCTTTCTTAGCAAAGCTGAAACGGATATAATCTGAATTCTGTCTGGAATTATAAAAGGCTGAAAGCGGAAGACAGGCAACCCTTTTATCAATAGTCAGCCATTTGGAAAACTCTACATCCGTCATGGTTTTGGAAACATCTCTGAAGTTAACAATCTGAAAAACGCTGCCTTCAGCTTCTTGTTCAATATAAAGAGGCGTTTCTGTAATCAACTTATTAAAAATATCCCGCTTTCTCTGCATTACAGCTTTGTTTTCTGAGGGGTCAAATATTTCCAGGTATTTTGCCAGGGCGTATTGTGCCGGAGCATTGGCGCTATAGGAAATATATTGCTGGTGGCTTCTGAATAAAGCGGTTAATTCTTCGGAAGCCAGCATATAGCTCACTTTCCATCCCGAAGTATGAAACATTTTCCCGAATGAAAAAATACAGAATGTCCTTTTTCTAAGTTCAGGGTGGATAAATGAACTGTAATGTTCAGCTTCATCAAAACAATAAGTATCATAGATCTCTTCTGAAATCAAATAGATTTCCTGGTTGCTTATCAATTCATATAACTGTTTCCAATCATCCTGTTTCCAGACTTTTCCGGTTGGGTTTTGCGGGGAATTAATGATAATTGCTTTGGTCTTTTCAGTGATACAGGTTTTAAACTTATCCCAATCTATTGTAAAGTCATATTCTAAGTCATAATAAACAGGAATACTCCCGTTCATGACAACAGAAGGAGCGTAGGTATAATAAGAAGGCTGGATAATGACAACTTCATCTCCTTGATTTAAAATAGATTTCAGTGCAGTATATAAAGCAAAAGTTGCGCACGGAACAATAGTGAC
>NZ_MAYF01000159.1 GCF_001684955.1 Chryseobacterium contaminans
TTGCGCAAATTTAACTTTTTTTCATTTACACAAGTCATATTTATGTGATTTAATATGAAATATTTCCATTCCTTTGGATTTTTAATTATCAATTTCCTAAAGGTCCTGATGCAAATCTACCCCACTAAAGCGACAGAACCTGTCGTGTTTTTCCATAAAAAAAACCTTTGAAAAAATTCAAAGGTTTTACTTATCTCTATTCAAAAGAATTTCTTCTATATCTTTCAGCGTAAATCCTTTCGCTTTTAGCAGAATGAGTAGGTGGTATAAGAGATCTGCGGCTTCATTTTTAAAGAGCAGATCATTATCATCTTTAGCTTCAATAACCAATTCCACAGCTTCCTCTCCTACTTTTTGAGCCATTTTATTCATTCCCCTCTGATACAGCGAATAAGTGTAGGAATCTTTAGTCTTATTGTCAATTCTTTGAGCTATTTTTTCTTCCAGTTCATACAAGAACCCTTTTGAATCTTTTTCGCCAAAGCAGCTGAAACTTCCGGTATGGCATACTACATTGGTGGGAATCACCTTAATCAGTAGGGTATCCTGGTCACAATCAATATCTATACTTTCTACTCTTAAAAAGTTGCCTGATTCTTCCCCTTTTGTCCAGAGCCTGTTTTTGGAACGACTGAAAAAGGTAACTGTTTTTTCTTTTTTGGTCTTTTCAAAAGCTTCTTCATTCATATAGCCTAGCATCAGAACCTGCAACGTCCGGTTATCCTGAATCACTACAGGAACAAGCCCGTTATCTTTATTAAAATCAATATTCATCGTACTTCTATTTTTTGAGTTTTTAATTGTTGCTTTACATCCTGAATCTTTATTTCATTAAAGTGGAATATACTGGCTGCCAATGCTCCTGTGGCTCTTGTTTCATTGAATACTTTAATAAAATCATCTGCAGATCCGGCACCCCCTGAAGCAATAACAGGAATTGTCACCCTTTCTGAAACCAGTTTCGTAATGTTGAGATCAAACCCACTTTTAGTACCGTCACCATCCATAGAAGTTAAAAGAATTTCCCCGGCTCCCAGGGCTTCTGCTCTTCTTGCCCATTCTAAAGTATCTAGTTCTGTCGCTTCTCTTCCTCCTTTAATGTGAACAAAATTGGTTGAGCCCACTTTTTTGGTGTCTATAGCAACTACAATACATTGACTACCGAATTCACTGGCTAATTCAGAAATAAGTTTCGGATCTTTTACTGCTGAAGAATTGATACTTATTTTATCAGCTCCAGCTTCCAAAAGTTTTCTCACGTCTTCTACAGAGGCAATGCCGCCACCAACAGTAAATGGAATACTCAATTCCTGAGCGATTTTTCTTACCAGTTCTACAAATGTTTTCCTGTTTTCAATGGTAGCTGTAATATCAAGAAAGACAAGCTCATCAGCACCTTCCGATTCATATTTTTTAGCGAGTTCTACAGGATCTCCGGCATTTTTCAGATCCTCAAAATTGATTCCCTTTACAGTACTTCCATCCTTAATGTCCAGGCATGGAATAATTCTTTTTTTAAGCATTTTCAATAAAATTTTGAAGTTGTTGGAGGCTTATTTTTCCTTCATAAATAGCCTTCCCGATAATAGTTCCTGAACATCCTATATCTTTCATTTTATAAACATCTTTGATCTCCGAAATACCGCCACTGGCCACCAGTTGCAATGATGTTTTATATAGAATTTCAATATAAAGTCCGGTGGAAGGACCTTCCAGCATTCCATCCTTCGAAATATCCGTACATATGGTGGTTTGCATCCCCTTTTTCTGATATTCAAGAATAAAATCAATGATATCTTTATCACTTTCCTCCAACCAGCCGGAAGTTTTAATTTTCCTGTTTTCACAGTCTGCTCCCAGAATAATTTTTTCGGGTCCATACTTTTCAATGGCTTTGAAGCAAAATTCAGGATCCTGAACTGCAATGCTCCCCAATGTAATCTGCTTCGCACCGGAATTAAAGGCTGTTTCAATATCCTCTGAAGTTTTTAATCCACCTCCAAAATCAATATGTAAAGAAGTAGACTTTGCAATAGTTTCAAGCACTTTCTGATTCACAATATGCTTTGATTTTGCTCCATCAAGATCCACCAGGTGAAGAAACTGAATACCAAAGTCTTCAAATTCCCTGGCTACTTCCACAGGATCTTCATTGTATATTTTTTTCGTGTTGTAATCTCCTTTGGATAAACGCACACATTTTCCTTCAATAATATCGATAGCCGGAATAATCTTCATCATGATAAGTTTATAAAATTACTTAATATCTGACTGCCTACACTTCCCGATTTTTCCGGGTGAAACTGAACCGCATAAAAGTTATCTTTCTGCAGAGAAGCACTGAACGGAAGGATATAATCACAAACTGAAGTGGTATACTCCGACAACTCACAGTAATAGCTGTGAACAAAATACACATCATTTTGAGGTTCAACTCCTGAAAATAATGAAGATTTCTGGTCTGAAACGGTATTCCAACCCATATGAGGAACGAGTTCCAGAGGCGGAAATCTTTTAACACTGATATTGAAAATCCCCATTCCTTCGGTATTTCCTTCCTCATTTCCTTTACACATCAGCTGCATTCCCAGGCATATTCCCAAGACAGGCTGCTTCAATGTAGGGATAAGAGTATCCAACCCTCTTTCCTTCAAAAGTTTCATAGTTGATGAGGCCTCGCCTACACCTGGAAAAATCACCTTATCAGCTTTCAGGATGAGTTCTGGGTCATCTGTTACCACCGAAGTGATATTTAACCTGTTTAAAGCGTTCTGTACGGAGCTTACGTTCCCTCCGTTATATTTTATTATTGCAATCATATTATAAACTTCCTTTGGTTGAAGGTAAATTATAGTTGGCATCAGATTGATTGACTGCCATTTTCACTGCTTTTGCAAAAGCTTTGAAGATAGATTCTATCTTGTGGTGTTCATTCTCTCCTTCTGCTTTAATATTTAAATTGGTTTTTGAAGAATCGGTAAATGATTTAAAGAAGTGGAAGAACATTTCTGTAGGAACATCTCCTATTTTCTCTCTTTTGAATTCAGCATCCCAAACCAGCCAAGGCCTGCCGCCGAAATCAATGGCTACTTGTGAAAGACAATCATCCATTGGAAGCAGAAAACCATATCTTTCAATTCCTTTTTTCTTTCCTAGGGCTTTTAGAATGGCCTCCCCCAATACAATTCCCGTATCTTCAACCGTGTGGTGTTCATCTACCTGAAGATCTCCGCTAACTTTGATCTTAAGATCCATATTCCCGTGTCTAGCAATCTGATCCAGCATGTGATCAAAAAAGTTCAGGCCTGTTGAGATTTCAGATTGACCTTTTCCATCGATATTGACCTCAATTTCTATTTCCGTTTCATTAGTTTTTCTGTAGACTTTTGCCTTTCTCATTCCGGACTTTAAGAACTGGTAGATTTCGTTCCATTGTGTTGTTGTAAGACTTGCCTCTTCATTAAAGTTTTGGTTGAGAAAAATAGATTTAGATCCCAAATTTTTAGCCAGTTGAACATCTGTAATTCGATCACCAATTACATAAGAATTTTTCAGATCATAATCACCATAAATGTATTTAGCCAACATCCCTGTCCCAGGTTTTCTGGTGGGCAAATTTTCACTTTCAAAGCTTTTATCAATCAAAATATCACTGAAAATAATGCCTTCGTTTTCAAAAGCCCTAAGCATTTTTTCATGGGGTTTAATGAAGTCTTCAAAAGGAAAACTTTCTGTTCCC
>NZ_MAYF01000160.1 GCF_001684955.1 Chryseobacterium contaminans
TAATAATGAAAAAAACAGATTAATGTGAGTTTTAAGAAGACTCAGGACTTTGTTAACATGCTTAGCCACCGCATTTTTAGAAATACTGTATTCTTTGGCAATCTGGGAATAACTTTGTCCTTCAACTTTATGTTTAAGAAAGAATGCCTTGCTTTTTTCAGGCATCTGATGGAGTAATTTTTCGATCTGTTCTGTATGCTGTTGATACCCCTCCTCATCCTCCTCCTTTACTGCTTTCAAATGAATGTCTTCTTTGAGGTCAGAAAAAGCGAGTTTATTTTTTCTGTAGAAATTAGCAATTTCCTGCTTGGCCGTTTTAAAGATGACCGCTTCACGGTTTTTCTCCAAAACATCCCTGTACTTCCATAAATGAACAAAAATATCCTGTACAACATCTTCAATATCTTCCCTTCCATGAATATATTTTTTCACGAAAAAAAAGACCTGATGCTTGTATTCATCATATATTTTTTCAAATAACGGCTCCACAGAAAATTAGAAATACGGTAACATTCCAAATATATAAAAAAATAAACTTTATCAATTTTTGTTTTCTTCTCCATCTTAAACACAGAAAATATTTAATGATTTAAACATTTTTGCTTATCTTTTTTCTTGACAATAAATGCCCCTATCTGAACACAAAATTGATTTTTGATGATGAAATAAAATTAGATTACCTAAAGCTGGAAATGTAACGCCAATTCTAGTACGAAAATGAAAAAAGAAGGATAGTTTCAATAAAAAACTGCAATTTTGCTTTCATCAGGCTTAAATATTTATCATGGAAATGAATTATCTCGAAAAAATAGAACGTTTATATCAATTATCTCAGGATGAATTTTCCGGCTTTTCAGAAACCGAAATTACAGATGCGGAATATTCTCTGAACATCAAATTTCCGGATGTCCTTCGTAAATATTATCTCGCTATCGGCAAAAATGAAATGGTAAATAGTTCACACAACAGGCTTCTAAACCCTGATACGATTTATTTTACTGAGGACAGATATCTTGTTTTCTATGAAGAGAACCAAGGGGTTGTACAATGGGGAATAAAAGAAACAGACCTTTCTACTAAAAACCCTTCTGTGTGGGGGAATTATGACACTATTGAGGAATCCGACTGGCATCAGGAAACAAAAACACTGGAAGATTTTTTTCTATCCATGTCAATATATAACGGAACTCTTGGCGGGCTTCAGTATAATGCCAATTCTTTTTCGCCAGTGGCTTCTGAAACGGTAAAATATATACAGCAAGGCTGGTCTGAAATCCCTGAGATTTCCTGGGAAAGACAAAAGGCTTACACCAATGATTATCTTGAAGTTATCAGCCTTTCGTTTGATGAAACGGAACAGTGCAATGCTATTTTTGTGGGAACTTCTCTGGAAGAAAGATTTAAGAAAATACTGGATCTTCCCGGTATTGATTGGTCTTACACTTCTTATGAAGATATGGAGGATGAGTATGAAGAGGAAGATTAATAAAATTGCAATTAATCTACGCATTAAAATCAGAGAAAACCGATATTATTTTGTAGCTTAGATTAAAGATTCCAGCGTGTATTGCTATTTTAGCTAATCATTTAAAACAGTACCATATGTGGTGGGTATATGCAATTCTTTCCGCATTTTTTGCTTCTCTGACTGCCATTTTTGCCAAGATTGGTATAACAGGGGTGAACTCTAACCTTGCTACAGCTATCAGAAGTGTCATTATCTTACTGGTAGCATGGGGAATTGTTCTGGCACGAAGTGAATACAAAGGTATTCCTGCTCTTTCCCGGCATAATCTTATCTATCTTATAGTTTCCGGTGTAGCAACGGCTTTCGTGGATTTTTTACTTTAAGGCCTTACAAATTGGTAAAGTAAATCAGGTAGCCCCGGTGGATAAACTAGTATCAATAATATTATGTAGGCTTTTTTCAAAATCTGTAAGTTCATAGGGAAGAACTGTTTGTGGAGATCAACTAAATTAAAAATAAAATTCAGCATAAAAAACAGGAGATCTTTTGAGGGCCTTCCTTTTTTTGTCTTAAATTGATACACGATAAATCATTACAATGGAACTGAAATTAAGTATCTTGGATCAGACTCCCATTATTAAAGGCGGGAATGCTGCTCTGGCTCTAAAAAACAGTCTGGCATTGGCAGAAATGGCTGATAAACTCGGCTATCACAGCATTCTGTATTCGGAGCATCATGATGTGGAAGCCTATGGAAGTTCCAGTCCGGAAATTTTGGCAGCAACAGTTCTTGCCCGTACAAAAAACATTAAGGTAGGCACCGGAGGAATTATGCTTCGTAATTATTCTGCCTTTAAAATTGCTGAGTGGGCCAAAATGCTCGCCATACTTTATCCCCATCGTTTTATACTGGGTTTGGGAAAAGCTCCCGGTGGGTTAAAGGATGCTGTATTGGCTCTGAATGGTCATAAACTTCCTGTTCTTAATAACATCAATGAAAAACTGGAAGAAATTATAGCCTATCTGAAAGAACAGAATTATAAAGATACAGCACTGTTTGCCCAACCTGCTCATGTTTCCGCATTACCGGAGATCACCTGGCTGGGTTCCGGAGAAAGTTCAGCGAAAGAAGCGGCTAAATACGGTATATCCTACTCTATGGCCGATTTCATTGCAGACGGATCCAATACGGAAATCCACGCGCTATATCAGGAAGAATTCAATCAGTTCGGGTATAACGAACATCCTTCATTTCAGGTAGCGATCTCAGTTTCTGTTGCGGAGACTCTTGAACAGGCACGGTATAATGCATTTGGAATGGTCTATCAGTTCCTTGAATCCAGAAAAATATTAGCCCCAAGCGCTTTAAAATCCTCTGAAGAAGTAGAGGCTCTTATTCATGAGCATGAAGATCAAACACTTTTCAAAACCCTATTGGAAAAAGTTGTTATCGGAACTCCGGATACCATACAATCAAAGCTTGAAGACAAAGCATTGCAATACGGAACCCATGATCTTGTCCTGTTATCCAATATGTTCAGGGAAGAAGACAGGCTTTTTACCTTTAAAAATATTATTCAGCAAAGACCATTGGGTTAAAAAGCATCAGTTCACAAGAGGTGATATTACATCTTGTGAACTGATTTTGGTTTTCTTAGTTTTCAAATAGGGTAAATATCAATATCTGCTTACAAATCTCCTTCTTTTTGCCGTTGAAAAAATTCCCTTCTGTTTAATTGGCAGCAGGATCAATAAGATCAGTCGTAATTCCTAAGATTTTTAAAAGGTTTTTACCGTCAAAAGTTAGTGTCAAATAGTGTTTTCCACTCTTGAAAATCAGTTCCGACCCTCCTGCAAATTCGCTGTCAGTTCGGAGTTTCTTAATTTTTGCTCCAAATTTTTTGAATTTAACTTTAGCTTCTTCCAGTGTTGTTTTATTTAAGACAAGGTTATAAGGTAAGCCACCTACGATTACTACTTTATCATCAGGGATCTCAAAAAACATTTCATTGATCACATTATTTTTTCCAAGGCCTGCATAGAGCTCCAATCCTGATTTTGTAAGCCATTTAGCATATTTCTCTTCATTGGCATCTTCATAGAAAACAGTTTGTACCTGCAATGCTTTAGAAATTTTATCGGGAGTCTGCGGGAAAATAAATTCAGTATTTTTATCCAGCAGGGAATTCAGATCCGCCTTTTTCTGTGAAAATGCAGTTAAGCTTAAAAATTGGAAAAGTACCGCCAGAACCA
>NZ_MAYF01000161.1 GCF_001684955.1 Chryseobacterium contaminans
TGGAAAAAAAGAATAGTGAGTAAACCCTTGAATTTCTTTCATCTATTTTGTATTTTAATCAAAAATAATAAAAAAATGATATTGTATTGGGTTTATTTTTCTTAATGTGGTAAAATTTATTCCTATTCTATGGATGCTAAGGATTCTGAATAGAGATTGGATGAAAGATTGGGATTTCCTTTTGTCTGCAGTAAATTACTTTGTACGATCTTCTCTGATATATTTCAGATTCAATAAAAATTGTTATTTTTAAGAAAATTATCCAGTATGAAAAAATTACTTATTCCGTTATTTGCTCTTGCTTTGATGACGAGTTGCGGAACAACAAAGGTTGCTGATGGCGTATCTGCAAATCCTGTTGCAGCAAAACATGATAAAGCATTTGCTGATGCTTATAAGATGATTAAAGCAGAGGATTTAAAAAAGAACCTGTATGTTATTGCTTCAGACGATATGGAAGGAAGAGATACAGGAAGCAAAGGCCAGAAGAAAGCGGGAGAGTATATTGTGAATTATTATAAAAGCTTAGGCGTTTCCTTTCCGAAAGCGCTTGGGTCCTATTATCAGAAAGTCCCTTCAGATTTTATGAAAAAAAGAGGCGGTGGTAACCTTCCGGACTCTGAAAATATTCTTGCTTTTATTGAAGGAAGCGAAAAACCTGAAGAAATTGTAGTTGTTTCTGCACATTATGACCATGTGGGAACAAAAAATGGAGTAGTGTATAACGGAGCTGATGATGACGGAAGCGGAACCGTTGCGGTGATGGAAATGGCTAAAGCTTTTCAGGAAGCTAAAAAAGCAGGGAAAGGTCCTAAAAGGTCTGTCCTATTTCTTCATGTAACAGGAGAAGAACATGGTCTGTTTGGCTCAGAATATTATACCGATAACCCTGTTTTTCCATTAGCTAATACTGTTGTTGACCTTAATATCGATATGATTGGACGTGATGATCCTGAAAACAGAGGAAAACAATATGTTTATGTAATAGGTTCAGATATGTTAAGCTCCGAACTTAAAGTTATTAATGAGGCAGCCAACAAGAAAACCAATAACCTGGAACTGAACTATAAATATGATGATCTTAATGATCCGCAGCAGTTATATTACCGTTCAGACCACTATAATTTTGCTAAAAATAATGTTCCGGTAGCGTTCTTCTTTGATGGTATCCATGAGGATTACCACAAGCCAACGGATGATCCGGATAAAATAGACTATAATTTATTGCAAAAAAGAACTCAGTTAGTTTTCACTACTGCCTGGGAGATTGCTAACAGAGCTGAAAGAATTGTGGTAGATAAAAAATAATATTAACTGAACCCATCCGAATTAAGCATACTTAAGAATAAGAAAAAAGTGTACACTTTAATGGCCACGGATGTACGAATTATTTTTATTTGTATATTCGAGGTCATTAAATTATTCGGTTTTAACTGTTCAGCCTTTATGGATTCTGTTGAATAATTAATTAGATAATTTTCAATTTCTTTGCCTTAGATTTGAAATAAATCAATACAATGATTTACGCATTTGATACTTACTATTATGAAGACTATGCCAATACTGTTTGTATAGCATTTGAAAACTGGACATCCGATCGGGAAGTCGAGGTTTTTACAGAACAAACACCCATCAGTTCAGAATATGAAAGCGGAGCCTTCTATAAAAGAGAGTTACCTTGTATTCTGAGCTTACTCAGTAAAATAGTGGTAAAAGAAGGGGATATTATCATTGTTGACGGATATGTTACCCTTGATAATGAGGGGAAAATAGGATTGGGTGGACATCTTTATGAAGCTTTGCAGAAAAAATACCCGGTGATAGGAATCGCTAAAAATGAATTTACTACACCCGATTCTCAAAGAAGAAATGTACTGCGCGGGGAAAGCAGAACACCCCTTTTTGTAACTGCTAAAGGAATTGATGTAGATCAGGTAAAAACACATGTGGAGCAGATGCATGGGCCTTACAGAATTCCTACCTTACTTAAAAAGCTGGATCAGCTAAGCAGAGAATAGAACGATTGATCTTAAAAGTCAAAAAAGGCATTTGTCATTCTGAGTGTAACCAATAATCTCATTAATCAAAATTCATTACTACATTTTATTAACCAAATTTACGGAAGTTTCTAAAGGATGAGGCATTTAAATAAGTTTCTTCTTTTTTTGTCTATTAAATATACCGATCAGTATATTTTGTTATATTTGTATAAGAGTGAGAGCAAAATTTTTTACTCATTAATATACCGATTGGTATTTTCTTAACTAAATAAAATTATGAAAGAAGTATTCATTATTGCAGCAAAAAGAACTCCTATCGGAGGTTTTATGGGAAGTTTATCTGGTTTTACAGCCCCGCAGTTGGGCGCTATCGCAATCCAGAAGACTTATGAAAGTGCATTAATTTCCCCTGAAAATATAGACAGTGTATACATGGGAAATGTTTTAAGTGCAGGTGTAGGACAGTCGCCAGCGAGGCAGGCAGCTATTTTTTCAAAGATTCCGGTAGATAAAGATGCTACTACGGTTAATAAAGTATGCGCCTCAGGAATGAAGGCTTTGATGATTGGAGCACAGCAGATCCAGCTTGGATTAGAAAACCTTGTGATGACTGGCGGAATGGAAAGCATGAGTAATGTACCTCATTATCATTATCTAAGAAAAGGTCAGAAATTGGGAGATACTCAATTCACAGATGGATTGATTAAAGACGGCCTTTGGGATGTATATCATGACTTTCATATGGGAAGTGCTGCAGAGTTAGGTGTTAAAAAATACGGTTTAACAAGGCAGGAACTGGATGATTATGCTTTATTATCCTATCAAAGAGCTCAGAACGCAGCTGCCGGAGACAAATTCAGTGCGGAACTGTTCAGTATTTCAATTGAAGGCAAGAAAGGAGCTGCTACTGTAGATAGGGATGAAGATATTGATAAACTTATCCCGGAAAAAATTGCCCTGCTTAAGCCCGCTTTTGAAAATGATGGAAAACTCACTGCAGCCAATTCCAGTAACCTGAATGATGGTGCCGCAGCCATTTTATTGGGCTCTTCAGAAGCCGTAGAAAAGCAAAAGCTTCAACCATTGGCCAGAATTATTGCTTACGCTGATGCCGCACAATCACCGGAATGGTTTACGACCTCTCCATCGGTTGCCATTCAAAAGATTTTGAAATGTACTGGATTGGATCTGTCAGATATTGATTATTTTGAGATTAATGAAGCCTATTCTTCTGTAATTCTATCCAATCAGCAGATTCTTGGCTATGATTTGGATAAAGTAAATATATATGGTGGAGCTGTAGCATTAGGGCATCCGATTGGTGCTTCAGGGGCAAGGATTATGACAACATTAGTGAATGTAATGCGCCAGGAAGGTGGAAAATATGGGATTGCAGCAATTTGTAATGGAGGAGGCGGTGCTTCAGCCGTTCTTATTGAAAATTTAAGTTAAGACCGTGTAAATTTTAATATAAAAGAAAAAAATTAAAGAAAAATCTAAAATATCCGGATTTGATGATTTTATTAACTTATTGAATTTCAATTAATAAAATTCAGATTTATTATTAATTCCTATATTTAATGTCTTAGGACTGATAAATCTCATTATAGAATTATTTATATTTATTCTAAATAAATATAAATTTGTCTCAATAAAAATTTAATTATTTATGAAAAACAACTGCTCTTTGCTTTTTATATGGCATTACTAAT
>NZ_MAYF01000162.1 GCF_001684955.1 Chryseobacterium contaminans
GGGCTTGTGCTGAAGAACTTATCAGCAACAGGCCTACAGGAATGAGTATTTTTTTCATCGTTTGTTAGTTTTTGTAGTTATATTTCATTTCCTTTACTATCTTTCCGTTAGCATCCACAACTTTTTCTAATCTATTAGCTGAATCGTAGAGATAATTTTCCCTGATTCCCGATGGTGGGGTAATACTTCTTACTCCAATTAGCGGATCATAAGTATATGTTGTTATACTATAATTTTTAAGGACATCCTGGTTTCTGAATGCATCCAAAACAGCCATCAATTCTTTTTCTGTTGCGGTATCCACATCAGCGTTGGATTTAGCAATAATATCAGCGGCAAGACTTACCACCTGCTGGTAGGTTGCTCCTTCAATTTTTGCAATGGGAAGAGTGTTGTTGTAGCCCCAGATAATGGCTGTAGGAATGCTTCCTTTGGTAGAATACTGCAATATATTTCCTTTTACATCGTATTGTTGATATTCTATTGTGGTATTTGCAGAATTTGAATTATCATGGTCAAATTTCTGTGTTGCAACGGGAAGGATCAAGTTATTGGTGGATGCGTTTTTAGCGTATACCGTTTTTGTTTTTGAAATGGTTTTGCCGTTTTCTTTGGTTTCTGTCTGGAGCGGAATGCTTACCATATTGGCAGAAATCATATCGGTATTATTTTGTTCCGCGGCATACTGATAATTCGATTCTATAATGGAGCCATCAGAAAATATGACCTTCTGGGAAGTTATATTGTAATGATTTGGGCTATTATAAAAATACTCTGTTTGAGTTTTGATAGAATTCGCGCCAAAATAATCTATAGTTTCCGTTTTATCAATACTGAAAGTATCTGTAATAAAGGGATAAAACAGGTAGCTGTAAAATGGTGTGGCATTCTTTTTTCGTGCTTCAAAATATCCCCCAAAATTATATATAGAAAATTTATTTTTACTGGTATATTTGTTAGTTACTGAACGCAGGAGATTATTATTTTCATCAAAATCATTTTTGTATAAAAGCAATCCGTTCCTCCAGCTAAATACACTGGCGGTAAAATCTACGTTAATGGTTCCTTCCGTACCATATTCAGGATCTGTCTTCATGTCAAATGTGTATGAATACTCTGTACGTCCCAGTGTTCTTGATTGTGCGTCTATTCGCTTTTCGGTAACCTTATCATAAATGACTGAAGCCATGGCAAGGTTAGCCAAAGGAGAGACTGGCATACTGCTTATTTTAGATTCGGAAAACTCAAGACCCGCTGTGTAGTTAAATACAAAAACAGGATAATCCATTATATTACCACTGGATACAGTTTTTCCATTTTCAATGTAGTCATATTCATATTGTTTTGTTAGTACCGGACTTCCATCCGAATCAAAAAGCTTAATACTTCTTGTTCTAAGGCCTCCAACAATAAGGTTAAAAGGATCATCTACAAGTTCATCCCAGTAAGCAACAACGCTGAACCCCATAGTCTGGCTACTCCCATCTCCTGTTTTTAAAGCAATAACATCATATTCTCCCTTCGGCAGGTTAAGGGACAACTTAGACTGTGCTATGGTCATATTTGTAGAATTATTAACCCCTACTATTTTTACGGTATATTTACAATCAGTGTTATTTAGTTGATTGGTACAACCTTCTATATTAGTCATTAATGTAATAGGACTGCCCGGACGGTTGATTGATAATCTCTGTCTGTACTCCGGCTTATCTATTACAGTAACATTACCCGGACCAAAATCTTTGTCTGCTTCAAGCCAGAAATTTTTGGTTTCAGTTTCTCCGTACTTAAAAACAGCTGGGCGTATAACCCTGGAAACGCGATTCGATTCATATTCGTAAATGCTATAACCCCCAGTTGGGTAAATAATTTTTTCAAGTATACAGGCTTTGGCATATTCCAGAGAAACATTTCTATTTGCTGTCCCGGTATCTGTTTGATAACCCACTATTCTAGGAATCAGTTCCGAATTGCTTTGTCCGTTGTAAAATCCCCATGCATCTTGTGAGTAGCTGTATTTACTGGGAAGCTTTACCGAATTGTAAATAAATTCATATTTCTGTGGCTTGGGATCTGTACCGTTGTAAATATTTACATTATCCAATTTAAGCCTGTATCCATCCTCTGCAAAATAATAATAATGATCGTAGGGTTTTGAATTGTCAGAAATAAAATAGCTGTAATTAAAAATTACTTTTTTTATAAATTTTCCATTTTCTTTCACCCTAATCTCTTTCAAGGCTTTGTTATTAGCTAAGTCTTGCCTATTGGCAATGTCCTCAATAAATTCAATCTCAGTTGTATTGTATTTGATTTTTTCCAAGGACATAGCAGTTATTCTTCTATAATTGTAATTGCGGTAATTAACTTTTATATTAGGAAAAAATTTTACCGCAGATTCACCTCCTTTAGAATAATATTGGTAAGTCGGATTTTGTTTGTATTGGAATTCTAAAACATTATTTTTAGTATCTTCTATTTTAACGAGATACCACGTCAGAATATGACGAGGCGCGTTGCTGGGGCCGCCAGACGCTCCAGGTTCATCGCTTGCAAGGGTAATAGTCTGCGATAAATCAGAATACTCTACTTTATTGTTTGTTCCGAAATAATACTTCATGCCACCCGTATCTGTCAATATCCAGGAAATAATTTCGGTTCCGTTATATTGTGGCTCCAGTTTTGCTTTGCTTAAAGGAGCCTGTACAAATCTTGCATTTTGTTTATCATAAAAAAAGCGGAACTGCAGTCCGTTTGCGCTCACTGTATATTCGTCAGGCTCTGCATCAATATATTCCTTCTGATTAAACAGCATATTACCCTGTTCACTATCATGAACCATCGTCTTTAATTGAGCTATATTGTAAGAAGTATACATATATCCGCTTCCAGCCACATCGTCAGGAAGATCTTTCACGGTACGGGTAATCATTCCCATTCCGCTCATATTCCAGCCTAAGCCGGTTTTTCCCGCCATTTCTTCCACTCGGATACCGCCTGCCTGGTATTGTAAACTGAGAGGATAAGAAAGCTCATTACTTACTGTAAGATTGTAAACAGGAATTGCAATTTCAGGAATCCCCCGGCTTAGGGTCATAGGCTGATCTATAAATTTACCTATGGAAGATACTTCCGGTGTAGGAGGAAATACAATAGACCTGTCTGTCTGTCCAGCTAATCTGTTTATCATCAATAGCATTACAGATAAGAATAATACTCTTTTTTTAATTTTCATTTGTATTCTATTTTTTAATCAGCTTTGCATTCGCTGTTTTATTGTTATCTGTTTTTATCGTCACCAAATAAGCACCCTGCACCAAAGCCTGGGTATTCATCTTAGTCACTCTGTTCCTGGTTTTAAAGTTCTGAAGCTGTCTTCCGCTCATATCATACAGCATAATATCTGCTTCTTTAAAATCAAAGCCAATTTCTACGTATGCATAGTCTGATACAGGGTTTGGATAGATCTTGATGTCATACTTTTCAATCAGATCATTCACCTGTTTGTCACCAAGCTTTAC
>NZ_MAYF01000163.1 GCF_001684955.1 Chryseobacterium contaminans
ATCCTGTTCAGAATTATTTCTTCCTGCAATCTCCGGATCATATCCTGTATATTTTGTGAAAGTGAATAAATTTTCTCCTGTGATATACAATCTCACTTTGCTCATCCCAAAACGGCTGGTTACATCCTGAGGAAGGGTATATCCCAGCTGAACAATTTTCACTCTTACATAATCTCCTTTCTGAAGATAATAATTGGACATCCAGGAGTAGTTGTGATTAGGGTCATTTCGGGTAACTCTCGGGTTGGTATTAGTAGAACCTTCCCCTGTCCAACGGTCTAAAATCTTTGTCTGGTAGTTTGCATCCAGAATATCCAGTCTTCTTAACCCCTGGAATATTTTATTACCTGCCTGTCCTTGGGCAAATACCATAAAATCAAAATTCTTGTAATTTAAATTCACCGTAAGCCCGAAAGTATATTTTGGAATAGAATTTCCTAAGTTCACTTTATCATTCTCATCAATTTTACCATCTCCATTATTATCCTGCCAGATAAAATCTCCCGGTTTAGCATTTGGTAACAGTTTACCTCCACTTGCATTTACATAAGCATCAATTTGTGCCTGATTCTGGAAAATCCCACTATACGTTTGACCATAGAATGATCCGTAGGGCTGTCCTACCGCTACCCTTGATACGGCCCCCATTGTCTGGAAAGAAGCAAGATTAAAATAATCGATATCATTCTCTAATCGTAAAACTTTGTTCTTTATAGTTGCAAAATTTCCGTTGACGGAGATACTGAAATCCTTCCAGCTCTTTTTGTACCCCAATTCAAGTTCCAGACCTGAATTTTCCATATCCCCTACGTTTGACCAAGGTAAATTAGGAACTCCTACATAACCCGGAATACTGATTTGCCTTAAAATATCGGTAGTTTTCTTCTTATACCAATCTGCAGTAAGAGTGAAATGATTGAATAGCTTAAAATCTGCTGCAATGTTCAACTGACTGGTTTGTTCCCATTTCAGATTGGGATTTTCCAATGTACTTGGAGCATACCCTATGATGATGTTATTTCCTGAATTGGTATAGTTACTTCCTGAAACCATAAAGCTCGCAAATCTGAAATTCTCCATTTCATCATTTCCTAACACTCCATATCCACCGCGCAGTTTCAGGTTATTAATGACTTTATTTTCCGGCCAGAAATCTTCTTTATGAACATTCCATCCCAAAGACATTGACGGGAAGGTTCCCCAATGATGGTTAGTCGCAAATTTTGAAGAACCGTCTCTACGAATAGTTCCTGTAAATAAATATTTATCCGCATAATCATAAATAATTCTACCGAAGTAAGATGCTTTACGTGTCTGGATACCATCCCATCCTTTGGCTGTAATATCATCCTGAGGAATATCAAAATTAAAAGAAGCATCCTGCCAGTTTTCAATAGGCAGATTACTGTAAGTTAAACTGGTCCCTCCTGATACATTATATCGGTATACTCCTTGTCCTATCAAAATACTTAGATTATGGTCTCCGAATTTATTCTGATAGGTTAAAGTATTTTCCATACTCCACTCAAATTTATTTTCATCCACCTTATTCAGACTGTTGAAGCCTGTATTTCTGTAATTGGGACTTAAATAATATTTAGGTGTAAAATTGCGGCTTCCCCAATATGATTTCTTCCCATTCAAACTTGACTTGAAGGTAAAATGATCAAGAAACTTAAGTTCAGCAAAAATATTTCCTACAAAATCATCAGACCAACTGTAATTTCCCTGCTGAATAGAACGAAAAGCTCTTGGATTGGTCATCTCATTGTTTACATAACGGGAAATTCCATAAGGATTTCCATTGGGATCACGAATGATATAAGGATCTGTATATCCACCCGGATCTACTTTCGACCAATCTGTAACCACTTCAGGCGTAATAGGATCTAAGTTAACTGCTGAAGCAAGCGGCCCGCCATATTCCTCATTAGCACTTACTCCCTGTGATTTCGTATGGGTATAAGCAAAGGTTTGCCCTAACGTTAAATAATCTGTAACCTTATGGGTTGAATTGAATCTTGCATTAATTCTTTTATAATAAGAGATATCTGTCATTACAATACCCGTCTGATCAAAATATCCGAACGATGTATAGTAGCTTGACTTGTCATTACCGCCGGTAATACTTACTTCATGGGAAGATTTTTCGCCCGTGCCAAAAATGGTATCCTGCCAGTTTGTTCCCTTTCCGAATCCTTGAGGATTGGCAAAACGTGGAGCTTCCCCATCATTTACAAAACCTTCATTAATAATATTCGCATATTGGGTAGCATCTAAAAGATCCAGTTTTTTAGCAGCATTTGAAAAACCGTAGAAACCATTATAAGAAAGAACTAATTTTCCTTTCTTTCCTTTTTTGGTAGTAACCAGGATTACCCCTTTTGCGGCAGAAACACCGTAGATTGCAGATGATGCTCCATCTTTCAGCACTTCAATACTTTCTATATCTGACTGGTTAAGCCATCCGATATTGTCTACCACAATACCATCTACCACCCATAGCGGACTATTGCTTCCCGCTCCGAAACTGGTAATCCCACGGACGCGAACTGTTGCCGCGGCGCCTGGCTGACCAGAATTAGTTACTACAGAAACCCCTGCAGCCCTTCCCTGTAAAACCTGCTCCGGCTTACCGGTTGGAATGTTTTCTATGTCACTGGCTTTAATACTGGCGATTGCTCCCGTTACATTAGACTTCTTCTGAGTCCCGTAACCAATCACTACAATTTCATCTATTTTGTTTTCTTTAGAAAGTGTGTCCTTTTTCGTCTGGCCACTGAAGTTAGCCGTAAAATAGAGGACGGCAATCACTCCCAAATTTCTCGATATTCTTACATTCATATACAGCTATTTGTTTTAATTCTCAAATTGAGACAATAAAAATATATTTTTTTTCAATTAATTAACATTATATTAATAAATATTTTAAAATTTCGTTTATTATTGAGGGTTAAAAGCCATATCTTCGCATCAATTATTCACAAAAAGCTATAAAAATTCAATAAAGTAAACTCCCGAAATGACCACTAAGCATTCCAAAATTTCTCTTCCATTAAAACTGACCTTCCTTATCTTCTCAATGGTGCTGAACTGTATGGGACTTATCATCCTTCAGCTTGCAGATACTAATATTACTTACGGAGAACTGGGGTTTCTGGAATCTTTTAAAGACCTGCCCATTGCTTTCATCTCCCTTTTTGCAGTGAGTTTCATCAATAAAACAGGAACAAAAAAAGCATTAATAGCAGCTTTAGCTATTGTAGGATTCTGCTCCTGCCTGCTTCCCTTTATTGAAGAATTCTGGTTTTATAAAGTATGGTTCGCCATTATCGGGGCTTGTTTTGCCATTGGGAAAATATGCGTGTTTGGAATCATCAGAAATAATATCTCAGATGAAAAATCTCTGGCAAAAACAATG
>NZ_MAYF01000164.1 GCF_001684955.1 Chryseobacterium contaminans
CCCATTGAAGAACCATATTTCTGGTTAATGTTCTGTCATCACTTAATACAGCTTCATTTTTCAGCCATTGCCATATCTGCGTTCTTGAGATTTCGGCAGTAGCAGCATCTTCCATCAGATTATAAATGGCGGCGGCTCCTGTTCCCATCAGCCAGCTTTCGAGATAAAGAATTCCTACATTGATATTTTTTCTCACTCCTTTCTCTGTAATATCTCCTTTGGAAATTTCCAACAGATCGCTTTCCTGTATGTTGTATTTCCATTTTTTATCGATCTGATTTTTGGAAGGCATAAATTCGTCAAAAATATCTTTAGCCACAGAAACCAATGCAGGATGAGCTACCCAGGTCCCGTCATGACCGTTTTTCACTTCTCTTTCTTTATCGCTTCTTACTTTTTCAAAAGCAATATTATTGGCTTCATCGTCATTTTTTACAGGAATCTGGGCTGCCATTCCGCCCATAGCATGAACATTTCTCTTATGACAGCCTTCAATTACTCTTTTTGAATAAGCACTCATAAAAGGTGAAGTCATGGTTACCTGATCTCTGTCCGGAACGATAAATTCAGGAAGGTTTCTGAATTTTTTGATGTATGAAAAAATATAATCCCATCTTCCGCAATTCAGCCCTGAGCTATGTTCTTTTAATTCATATAAAATTTCATCAATCTGAAAAGAAGCGGTAATTGTTTCTATTAAAACGGTTGCCTTAATAGTGCCTTGGGGAATTCCCAGATAATCCTGAGCAAAAACAAATACGTCATTCCACCATCTTGCTTCTTTATAATGTTCTAATTTTGGAAGGTAAAAATATGGACCACTTCCTTTTTCCAAAAGGCTTTTCGCATTTCTGAAAAAATAAATTCCAAAATCGGTTAATGATCCTGATGCTTCTTCATCATTAATTTTAATATGTTTTTCAGGAAGATGCAATCCTCTTGGTCTTACCAATAAAACAGCGGTTTTTTCATTAAGCTTGTATGCCTTTCCTCCTTCATTAACAAAATCAATAGTCCTGTTAATGGCATCGGAAAGATTAATTTGCCCTTCCATACAGTTTTGCCATGTTGGTGAGCTGCTGTCTTCAAAATCAGCCATGAAGGTAAGAGCTCCTGAATTCAGTGCATTGATAATCATTTTACGATCAACCGGGCCTGTAATTTCCACTCTTCTGTCCAGTAAATCTTTCGGCAATGGGGCACATACCCAATTTCCATTCCTGATCTCTTCAGTCTCTTTCAGAAATTTCGGGAGGTTCCCCTGATCGAATTCTTTCTGAGTTTTTTTACGCTCTTCTAAAAGTTCTATTCTTTTATGATTGAAATTCTGATGAAGCGCTATTAAAAAATCTATCAAATCTGGAGTGAAAATTTCTTCAAACTGCTTCTGAGCCGTAATTTTTAATTGAGTCTTAGTTTCCATAACTTGTTGATTTTGTGATTTGATATTACAAACATAAACAAAAATTTTCACAAACAGCGAACGTTCGCTAAATTTATTTAAAAATTATTATGCGAATAATCGCATCTATTTATTTATATTTGAGTAATGAATTCAGAAAGCGACTATATCAAAACAGTTTTCGGGCTAAAACTGAAGCAACAGAGACAAAAGAAAAATTGGTCTCTACAGGATCTTGCCGTAAAGACCGGATTATCAAAATCATATCTTAATGAGATTGAAAACGGAAAGAAATACCCAAAGCATGATAAAATCATTCAGCTTTCTGAAGCTTTGAACTGTACTTTTGATGACCTGGTTTCAACAAAGCTGGATAAAAGCCTTGCTCCTTTTAATGAAATTCTGCAGTCTGATTTCTTCAAGGAAGTCCCTTTGGAATTATTCGGAATTAACAAGAATAACCTAATCAGTATCATCAGCGATGCGCCTAAGAAAGTAACGGCTTTCATCAACGCACTGATAGAGATCTCACAGAACTACAACCTTGGAAAGGAAAGATTCTACTTTGCAGTTCTGAGATCATTTCAGGAATTATATGATAATTACTTTCCGGAAATTGAAGACAAGGTAAACCTGTTTATTGAAGAAAATCGTCTTCAGATTGATAAAAATTTAAAGTCTGATATCCTGGAGAGTATTCTTACGGAACATTTCAATTATACCATTCAGTCCGAAGATTTTGAAAGCTATGGAACGCTGAACAATCTGCGATCCCTGTTTATTCCGGAAAAAAAATTGCTGCTTCTGAATAAAAAGCTTGAAAAGGATCAGAAAACATTTATCCTGGCTAAAGAAATTGGTTTCAATGTTCTGGAATTGAAAGTTCGCCCTACTACTTATTCCTGGCTTGATTTCGGAAGTTTTGAAGAAATTCTGAATAATTTTTATGCTTCTTATTTTGCAGGAGCTTTATTAATTTCAAAAGAACCTGCCATTGAAAAAACTTCTGAGTTTTTCCAGGAAAACACCTGGGAACCGGAAAACTTTGCCAGCCTTATCAATAGTTTCACTGACTCACCTGAAACGTTCTATTACCGTCTGACTAATATTCTTTCTGCAGAAATGGGAATTAAGGATTTATTCTATTTATGTCTGGTTAAAAAGAAGGGTTCAGAAAAGATTCAGATTCTTAAGGAGCTTCATCTCAACCATCAGCAGGCCCCACATGCCAATGCCATGAATGAACATTACTGCAGAAGATGGATTGCTGTAAAAAACCTTCATCATTTAAAGGAAAATGAAACGCTGACCGATGCTCAGATCTCTCATTACAAAGATCAGGGCATAAGCTATCTGGTTATTTCCACTTCTCAGAAAAACCCTTTTTCTGATGGCAGCAACAGAAGTTATTGTCTTGGAATTTTACTGAATCCGCAAACCATCAAAAAAATAGGATTTATAAAGTCTCCTTCATTAAAAACCATTAATGTAGGAGTAACCTGCGAGTCCTGCAGTATTCCGGATTGCGAGGTAAGGCAGGCACCCCCTGTACGATTAGAAAAAGAACATTTCAACCTCAGCATGAAGAATGCCATTGAAAAGATAAAGAAGGATTTTTAAATTAAAGGTCTTATAGTTTTAGCATAGCAGATCAAAACTATTTTATATCTTAGTAAAAACACACTTATGATATTAGACCTACTCTTTCCCAACCGGTGTCTTCATTGTAACAGAATTATTGAGGCTGATCTCCTGGTTTGTGACCTGTGCTTCGGACAGATTCATTTTACCCATTATGACTATTTCAGAAATAATCCGGTGAAAGAACAATGTAAGCTTTCGTTTCCTGTTGAGAACGCCTATGCTCTGATCCAGTTTGAAGAGGATAGTTTAAGCAGAAAGATCATTCATGAACTGAAATACAGAA
>NZ_MAYF01000165.1 GCF_001684955.1 Chryseobacterium contaminans
TTGAAGTAGGATATCGTATTAATAAAGATGGGTTGAGAGCACAGGTTGCCGGATTCTTAAGTAATTCTGATAAAACGGTAGCTGTAGATAAAAATACATTCCAGATTCTTGTTAATGATCTGAAATTAAGAAATATGGGTATCGAAGCTGAGATTTCTTATTCTATGAACAACGGCGTTTATTTCGGAGCCAGCGGATTGTTAATCAAATCTGAAGTAGACAATAAAGGAGAATGGCAGAAGCAGGAAATTTACAATGCTTCACCCTCCAAATTGGTTACTTATATTGGGTACAACGTGAAAAACTGGTCATTCAGATTCCAGTCTTTACAGAATTTCAAGCAGAAGGATGAACTTAAAAATGTTGTAGAAGGGTACAATACTTCGGACCTTATGATCGGTTACCGATTCCAGTTCGGGAAATTCAACCTTGGAATTCAGAACCTGTTCAATACAGATTATCAGACCATCTGGAGCAAACGTTCCCAGGTTTTATATTCAAGCTATGGAATTCCTGCATTGTTTAATTATAAAGGAAGAGGCAGAACATTTAACCTGTCTTACACTTTTGAATTTTAAAAATAAGATTAGGGTCATCATGCCTTAGTCTGAATAAAATACTTTCTACAAATCCGGTTTCTGATATTGATCGGAAGCCGGATTTTAACTTAAAAATTAATTCAGTTATGGCTCAAGTTTCAACAGGGCAGTTCATTGCCGAAGTTACCAGAAAAGAATACATCACAGATCACTTTATCAGAGTGTATCTGTATTCTCCGGAAGTTCAGTTGTTTAAAAATACCACGATAGGAGATAATAATAAAATTGCTATTCCTCCGGTTGGATTAAACGAGGTTCACTTTCCAACCATAGAAAATGATGAATGGGTATATCCGCCAAAAGAAGTGGCTCCATCCATCAGAACCTATACGCATAGAGGAATTGACTTGGAAAAGAACGAAGTATTTATTGATTTTGCAGATCATGGAGATGGAGGTCCGGCCTCAAAATGGGCAAGAGAGGCAGAAGCAGGAGCAAAACTTGGTATAATGATGCGCCTGGAGGGAAAAGAGCTGTATCCTGAAGCTGAATGGTATTTACTGGCAGGCGATGCTACAGCAATACCAGTGTTGAGCGCTATTTTAGAAACCCTTCCTGAAACAGCAAAAGGCATCTGTATTATCGAAGTGCATGGAAAAGAAGATGAACAGGTATTGGAAACCAAAGCTGATATTGAATTTAAATGGCTTCATAATTCCGAACCTCAGATCAGCAGCGAAATTGCTGAGGTGGTGAAGAATATTGAGATTCCGGAAACTTCAAAATTCGGTTATGTAGCTTGTGAATTCTCCAGTGTTAAAGAAATACGCACCTATCTCCGAAAAGAAAAAAACTGGACCTCAAAAGAACTTTACGCATTCTCTTACTGGAAGGCAGGAAAAGCTGAAAATGAATCACAGGCAGACAGGCATAAAGAAAAGGAGTCAATAGAATAAGAAATTGAAGATTGGAAGGCGTAAGAAATGAGATAATAGACGGATAGATAATAGACTTGAGATAGAGAGTTTAGAGTGTAAATTTTGAGATTATGGCATAAACCCAACCTTAAACCTTGAACTTTGAACTATGGGCTTTGAACTTTACCCTCTGAAGCCGTATCTTTGCCGCTATGAAAGATTTAATGGGCCAAGCCATCTGGGATTACTATCATGATGAGAATCCTGAAGACCTGCAGACAGAAACGTCAATTTCTGAATTGGATGAACTTCCTGTAGACTATTTGTTCAGGGATTTTGAAGACATGAATGATATTGAACAAAAAGCATTGCAGCTATCCAAAGGGAAAGTGTTGGATATTGGTGCCGGAGCCGGTTCACATGCTTTATATCTCCAGAATGAGGCTGATCTTGATGTTACGGCTTTGGATATTTCTCCGAAATCCATTGAAGTATGCCAATTAAGAGGGATTAAAAAGGCTGTTTGCACCAATCTCCTTGATTTTTCAGGAGAAACTTTTGATACTGTTTTATTATTAATGAATGGTACCGGAATTTTTGAAGGATTGTCTAAAATCGATACTTACCTTCAGAAGCTGGGAAGCTTGTTGAACGAAGGCGGACAGATCCTGATAGACAGTACAGATATTTTGTATATGTTCGACCGTGATAAAGACGGCGGAGTCTACATTCCTGCCGGCGGATATTACGGAGAACTGGAATATATTGTTCACTATAAAGGCCAAACTGAAAAGCCAATCACATGGCTTTACCTTGATTTCAATACGTTGAAAAATGCTGCTGAAAATAATGGATTTAAAGTAGAGAAGGTATTGCAGGATGAAGACTCTTACCTAGCAAAACTTACTAAGAAATAATTAGCAACAGGTCATTGCGAGCTGAAAGCGAAGCAATCTCAAAAAATAATGGATAGTCATTCTGTAAACCGGAATGACTTTTTTTGTACCTCTTCCTAGCCCCGATAGAAACGGTTACCCCACAGCATGGGGTTGGGTGTTAGGCCAGGCGCGAGGAGTAAAAGTGGATAGCGGGAAACAGCTCCTTATTATTGTCTGAATATATTGATAACCCTTGCCAGCGGATAAAAAGAAAACCATTCCGGGAAATAAAAATAGATCAGAACAGCAGTTCCAACACATAAAACTACAGGAAAAATATAAGATTCAGCACGGTAGGGTAGTTTTTTAGGAGTTGCTAAAACACTGATGACAAGTAAACCCAAAGCTCCTACTGCAATAATACCAATTTCAGGACTATACCGGGTGAGTCGTCCTAAAATAGGTTGACATAAATTAAACAATATTTGATCCGGAGAGATGTTTTATTTCTTCGGATTTTTTATGCACTTTATCTGGAGTTTGCATATTAAGGCTTAAATGTGGTCTTTTAGTATTATAAAGATAAATACTTTCTTTTACTAATGAGCTTAGATCTTTCATATTCTTTGTTCTATAAAAAAGGAATTCTTGTTTCAATATTCCATTAATCCTTTCTGCCAGTGCATTTTGATAGCAATCATAACCATCAGTCATTGACGGTTTGATTTCATTCTTATTCAGTATTTTCTGGTAGTAACCAGAGCAATATTGCAAACCTCTGTCTGAATGATGGATTAATGGATCACTTGAACTTCTATTTTTTATTGCCATTTTTAAAGCTTTTGCAACATTTTCAGTGTTCATATTTGAACTTAATGAATATCCCATTATCTTTC
>NZ_MAYF01000166.1 GCF_001684955.1 Chryseobacterium contaminans
ACATAGGATTTAATATCAGGATATTTAGCTGCTAATTCAGGATCAAAATTTGAATTCTCTGTCACTTTAAAATTTTCCATTTTTCCATTTGAATTAGGGAAAGAAATAACAATTCCTGATTTTTCTGTAGCTCGCTTGGGAGCTCTTGATAAGGTATTTCTTAATCCATCAATATCCAGATGATAAAGTCTGGGAGATTCAATGTTTGTTTTGTTCTCAACAACTTCTGAAAATTCTTTTTGATTCTGTGAAGTCCATAAACGATCTGTCTGTGCGAAGGAAAAACCTGATAGTACAAGCATTCCCATCATCAATAATTGTTTTTTCATATAAAAGTGTAATTTTATTTATGTTATCCAAATCTAGTGAAAAAACAATTGTTTAAAATTCAATACTGCTATAGAATGTTTCAATTATTAATAATAGATTATGTAATTAAATGAAAAATAATAATAAAAACCACAATAAAAAGAAAGACTGTTCTATACAGAACAGTCTTTTACATCATATTAATTTTAATAGTTATTAATTCTTAACAAATCGTTTAGAAACTTCTCCAATTTGGATCATATAGGCTCCTTTAATTAAGTTGCTTACATTTACAGATCCTCTCTGAAGTTTTCCTGAATCAACTACTTTTCCACCCATATCAAAGATTTTGTAATCTTCGGAAGTTGTATTGGAGATGTACATGATATCTTTTACCGGGTTAGGATATAGCTTGATATCAGTCATCAGATCTTTCGTATTGGAAAGTTCTCCTCTTCCTGAAGAAGTAATATTAATTGTATAATCTTCAACCTGTCCATATGTATATGCCTCACAAGATGAAGCAGGGATTGAGCTGTATTTCATCATTACTCTCATTCTTGTTGAACCAAGAACTGCTGTTGATGGAATAGTAACAGATCCTGTAACCGGACTTGTTGTAGAACCTGCTTTAGACCAAACAAGCTCACCACTGTCTGCAAAGCTGCCGTTTCCATTATAATCAATATAAACTGCATAAGCTTCACTGTATTTCGTAGAAGTCCAAACAGGAGTGATAGAAAGGGTATAAGCTGTTCCTCTTGTTACATTGGTAGAAACTGAAGTAAAGTCTTCATATCCTGCAGTTCCGGTTGAAGTATTGTTGATAGTACCAAATTTCACATTACCGATTCTTTCATCAGTAGTATTGGATGCTGAAGCTGAACAGTAAGTAACCGTTCCACCACCTGCAAGCGTTGTAACGTTCACTGTATTACTTGAAGAAGAAGCGTTTCCTGCTGCATCTTTTGCTTTTACAGAGAAGCTATAAGTAGTAGATGGAGTTAAGCTTGTTACGGTATAAGTAGTAGAAGCTGTAGAGCCAATTAATGAAGCACCCATATACACATCATATCCTGTAACTCCTACATTATCTGTAGCTCCTGACCAGGAAAGGTTGGTACTTGTAGAAGTTGTTCCAGACGCCGCAAGGGTAGGTGCAGTAGGAGCAACTGTATCTGGTGTTCCTGATCCCGCATTTACAGAAATATTGGCATTATTTACATCAAAGAAAATATGGTTGGAACCTTTTACCATAATTCTTCCTGTAGTAGTAGAAACATTAGGAATAGTTACAGCCTGAGATCCGTCATTAGGTGTTGCAGATAGTAGAGTAGTCCATGTATTTCCGTTGTCTGTAGACCAAAGAATATCCACATTGGCAGTGTTTACACCATTAGCAGTAGTTCCTGCAACGTCCCAGGTTACAGTTTGTGAGCTTCCGCCTGCATAAGTTGTTGCTGCGTTCTGAGAAGTAACAGCAAAAGGTCCAGCAGTACTGTTTACTGTAATTACTGCATCGTCCGAATTGTTTCCTGAACCTCCGGCCTTATTATCACGAACAGTAAATCTGAAGTTTAAAGTTCTGGCTACTGAAGAAAGTGCTTCAACGGTAATTTCAGAACCTGCAGTAGTTGTTGAGCCTGCTAAAATAGAAGCCATTCTTGGGAAATATCTTGTAGGAACAGTAGTTGGTGTCCAAGATCTGAAATTAGGTCCTGAAGCCTTTGTTGCGCTTGCAGCAGAACTTGCTCCGGTTTGAGAAGAAGATGCATTATCCATCTGTTCCCAGATATAAGTTAAAGAATCACCGTCTGCATCTGTTCCGGTTCCGGTTAAAACAAATGGAGTTCCTTTTGGAATTGTATAATCTAAGCCTGCGTTAGCAGTTGGAATTGAGTTTCCTGTATTGGTATTTACAGAGCAGGTTTTAGCTTTAATATTATTGGTGATCTGTTGAATGCTGATTGCATGGAAAAACGCATCAGAATGAGGCTGAACATCCTGGCTTGTAATTCCGGCATATCCCATAATAGTTGACCCTGAGCCAGGTTCCATATTAGCTCCTGTTCCTTCATTATTCATAGAGAAGGTATGATTTCCCCCAAATTGGTGCCCCATTTCATGAGCTACGTAATCAATATCGAAATTATCCCCTGATGGAATTGCGTCTGCAGGAGAAGTGTAACCACTACCTTTTGAGCCATTTGTACAGATACACCCGATACACCCTGCATTACCTCCACCTCCTGAAGCTCCGAACAAGTGACCGATATCATAATTCGCTTCTCCAATTACGGAAGTTAATGTACTCTGTAACTGAGAGTTCCAACTGCTCATACCTGATGCAGCAGAATAAGGATCTGTAGATGCATTCGTATAAATAACCGCATCATTATTAGGAATAAGAACCATTCTTGCTGCAAAATCTTTTTCAAAAACTCCGTTTACACGGGTCATGGTGTTATTCATTGCAGCCAATGCCTGGGCTTTTGTTCCTCCAAAATAAGCAGTATATTCTCCTGTACAGGATAATGCCAGTCTGAATGTTCTCAGTTTAGCATCATCGGCATTAGGTCTTGCGGCAATATTTGTATTAGATACTCCTTTCTTGGCAACGTCTATTACAGTACATTCAAATTTACTAAGATCATCATTTTTGTCAGACTTTTTGTAAACAACATATGTGGAAAGATCTTTTGCATATGGCTCAATGAATACAGCTGATTTATCACCATAAATTTCCATGGATGATAATCCTAGTGGAGAAACACTGAAATACACTGTTGAATTTGGATCTTCAAGTCCTTGTCCTACATAGGATTTGATATCCGGATATTTTGCAGCTAATTCAGGAGTAAAGTTGGAATTTTCTCTTACTTTA
>NZ_MAYF01000167.1 GCF_001684955.1 Chryseobacterium contaminans
TATTATCTTCAAAAAGGCAGAGACCGGCCATGAGGAATACCAATTGGACAAAACCACTTTTCTTCTGAAAAAAATCACCAAAATACAAGGAAAAGACACTTTTGTACAGCGTTTTGAAGATTACACTTTATCCAACGGGCTGATGATTGCCGGAAAAAGCAGCCTGGAACGCAACGGGAAACTTGTTTATGCAGATTCTTTAACTCTATTCAAATATAATCAGGGGATTGCAGATCCGGTTTTTAATTTTCCTCCGGGTTATCACCTTACCTCTGAAAAAACACCCAAACTTTCTGCCAAAACCCTCTCTAAGGATGTATATCTGATTGAAAATGTAGACGCAGACCGGAATATCATGTTTATTAATATGGGAGGTTATATAGTACTCACCGAGGCCCCAATCGCTCCTGCTGTAACCCGGTCAATCCTGGAGGTCATTCATACTACCTTGCCCGGAATTCCTGTTAAGTATGTCCATCTCTCTCATTTTCATAACGATCATATTGCAGGCATTGCTGAAGTGGTAAAAGAAGGCGCTGCAATTATCTGTACGGAAGACATGAAACAGCCTGTGACAAAGATGCTTCAAGATACAGATCCCATTTACAACACCAAAAAAATAGAGTTTCTAGCTTTTAAACAGAAAAAAGTCTTAGAAAACAGCCGGAAAAAACTGGAATTCTACGAGATCCCCAATAGTCACGCAAAAGGAATGTCTTTTTTATATCTTCCGGAGGAAAAGTTGGTCTATCAGGGAGATTTGCTGTCATTACCTGCTGACTCTTACCTCACTCCCGCCATACCTGTGACTAAAGAATTTTCTAAGTTTCTTCATCAAAAAAGAATTCCTTTTACACAGATTATCGGGCATCACGGTCTTTCCCTCATTTCTCAAGAGATTTTTGAGAAAGTAAATACCATGAAAAACACAGGACCGCTTTTCAAAAATGCATTTGAGCAGTAGGCCCTGATATTAATGAATCCGGATCAGAAAGCGCTTTATCTTTTTAAAGCGTTCTCTAATTCTTTTCTGAAAATTTCAGGCTGGTCTATCCAGATATTATGTCCGGCAGATTTTATGAGTCTGAACTTAATATTCTTATAGTTTTTCATAAGCTCCTGATGCACTTCACCGTTGAAATCAAGGAAGTCATGGTCTCCGAAAATAAAAGTTGTTTTAGCATTATCGTTCAGGAATTTTCTGTAATCATACTTCCAGTTAACTGTTTCAGACATTACAGATGCGTCTTCTTTATAATAATGAAAACCGCCTTTCATAAGCTTATAGCGGTCAATTTTATAGATATTGGAAGCAGCATAAGACATTCGGTTGAAATCAGATCTTTCCCTGTCACTGGTAAAATTTCCTTTCAGCTCTTTGTATCTTTTATAAATGGGCAAAGCTTTTACTTCGGGTCTTGAAGCTAAAAACTTCAGCTGATCTTCTGTTCTTTTTGAAAAAACACCAATCATACTGTCAGACTTTGCGGGTATTGCTCCTACCAGAACTAGGTTTGATACTTTTTCCGGGTGCTGGCTAAGATACTCCATAGCCACCAGTGTCCCCATTGAATGAGCCATTATCTTCACTTTTCCGGTTCCAAGCTGCCTGATGAGCAGATCCAGATCCGCTACATTTTTCTGAAAAGTAAGTTTCTCCTTAGGCCCCGGAGAAAGCAGAGAACCTCTTTGGTCATACAGCACAAAATGATACCGGTCTTCGAGTCCCTGAATGGCATCCAGCATATATTCATGGTTCGCCCCGAATCCGCCATGGATAACAACAACGGTATCCTTCCCTGTTCCCATTTCCCGGACATAAATATCCTGATTGTAAACATCAAGGCTGTCAGGGGTTCTTAAATACCATTCAGAATAGTCTTTACTCTGACCAAACGACTGATTAAAAAAGCACATAAAGCAAAGCAACACAACACACGTCAACTGTTTTGTTTTTAATTTCATAGGGTTATCTTAATCTATTTTTCAACTCGCATAAGGATCATGAAGGTATTTTAAAAATATACTTTAAAACATTATTCATTTTTAATGTTCTATTGTAAATTTTTCATGATTTAGATTGTTTTCAATAGGGATAGTTAAGTTTAAATCTGAAAAATAATATTATATTTAAAGAAGTAATACTCCAAAACTATGTTGTTACTGAAAAAAGAGTCCAATCTGAGAAATTTTTATGACTGAAAATAATGAAGAAACTGTATCTTATTTTATTATTTATGTTAACAGGAATATTCCATGCGCAAATCCATAATATTCCCCAGAGTACTAAAGATGCTTTTAAGGGATATTGGGTATATAAAGCCAAATATTTCACCAATTCTGTAGCCATTGATTTTGAACCGGGAAAGAATTTTGCCACTTTCAGAGATATTGGCACCGGTGAAGCTCCTCCCCTAACCTTACAAGCCATGGTGAAAGGAAAATTATTAATTATTCCAGCCAAACAGCATCAAAATGATTATATAGAACTTGAAGTCATCAAAGGGAAATTACATTTAAGAACAAAGCAGACAACCTGGGATAGCCAAGGGAACATGATTAACAACAACAGCAAGCCCGAAGAAAAAACAGTATTTAAACGTAAAACACAAAAAGATTAATAACAAAGAATATGGATAAGGAACTTATCAAAAAAATACAAGACAAAAAGCATTATTATGAAAATGTAGAAGCTTTGGAAAAACATCTGGATCAGCATTTCAAAAGTGAGGAAATGACCGTTTTTCATGAAATGCTGTCTCTTGATTTTCATCTTGATGTTTATTTTATTCAACCTGAAGATGAAGATTTCAATCTGCTGGTGACCTCTGGAATGAGTCTGCTGGAAATGCAGGTCCCTGATAGCATTCCTAACAAGGAAGACTACACCTTTGCTGAACTTTTAATTTTACTTCCTAAAGATCTAAAATTTGAAAAAACATTTCCAAGTGAAGGAAAAAACGACTGGATTATCGGCATGATAAAAGATATGGCCAGATTTCCACATCACCAAGATACGTTCTTAACCGAAGGACATTCTTTACAGGCATGGAGCGATATTTCCGAGCCTTATGATGAGAACACACAGTTTACAAGCTGTATTTTACTTCCTTCTGCTACTTTTGATGATGATTTTATGCAGATTACGGTTGATGACAGGACTATTAATCTTT
>NZ_MAYF01000168.1 GCF_001684955.1 Chryseobacterium contaminans
TCTTTTTTAATTCATCACCAAAATCATCTCTTTCATAAAGTCTTTTACCGATCTGATCCCAAGAAGACGAATACAGCTTCAACTCTTTATAATTAGTGGAATGAAGCTCTGCACTTACTTTTGTTCTGTAATTCCTGTCGTTTCTCACAAATTTTTCTGTTTTGAAACCTTTTACATTCTCAAATCCAAATCTATATGTTCTGTATTGGGAACCATACATAGTCTGCTCTTCCACAAATCTATATTTAGGTGCTAAAGCTCCTGTATAGTTAATATTATATGAGATATTAATAGGGGTATCAAAAACATATTCAGTATAAAGAGACGGGGTATCAGACTCTATTAAAAACTCAGGAATACTGTATAAAAATGGTGATATAATATCGTACTGATATTCCAGTACAGAGCCGTTTTTGACATTGGGAAAAGCAAACTTTGTTACATTTACATATTTACTTTCTTTACTTTTATACTGTGAACTTTTTTCAACTTTTACAGGAACTGTAGCTCCATTTTCAAGGTTGTAAGTAAAAGCTTTGAATTTACCTAACGTTTCTTTATCAACTCCATACTGATAAAGTGGCACTTCCAAATTTAGCCAATCTTCAGCTTTATCCTTATCATAGATTTTGATCCTGTAAAAATATTTTTTAAGCAGATTTCCCGTAGAATTATCAATCATAAAATGAACAGATTTATATAGAATTTCCGCAGGAGCATTTTCATCTAATAATGACTTTGTCTTGGAAAGATCCGCATCAGAAAATTTAGGTGGGTTCAGAAACTCATGTTTCTGGGCTTTAACTACCATTATATTGGCTGAGCATATCAGTATTAATACTATTTTTTTCATATTTATATTTTCGTGATTAAAATTTTTGAGTTATCCATATTGAGCATTTTTTTTCTAAATCCTACATAATCATTGTACTTCTCCTTAAAGTAAGTTCCTTTATTAACCTGAACTTTTCTGTTCACCTTTATTTCTTCTCCATTTTTCACAAAACTCAATTTATAATACCCGAATTCAGAATTAATGCTGATATCATTGGGAGTTTCATCAATTTTATACCCTTTAGGAATTATAAAACTGATTTCGTATTCATCTTCAAATGACTGCCTGATTTCGAATGGAAGCTCACGGCTCTCGTCTGACTTATAAACATTATCAGAGAAAATCGGAACGGCTCTGAAAATAAGGCTGCTCCCAGCATTCTTACAGTAATTGTTGGTTTTAAAGTCTATATCGTAGGTAATAACAGCTTTGTCTTTATCATTGACAAAATTTTTCATTTCAACTTTCTCAAAGTTTAAGACATCAAATCTTTTTTTCAAGGCATCATTCTTTTCTTTTGGATTAAGGTTCACAAAGCCTAAATTGTAGTCATATTGATTTCCTGTGTAGAAAAAATTACCTTCTCCTATAATACTGTTATCCTCTCCTATCTTTATTTTCAGTTTTTGTTTTTCTTTATTCTGATCTGCTGAATATACCGGGGTATTAATCAATTCTATTCCATTTTTCCTTATAGAAAGCACATTTCTGTCGGTAGTACTAAATCCTAAATGGTTAAATGCTGTCTGTTGTGAAGTATTTTCAAGCCAGATATTTCCATTTTCCGTAGGAACCATCAGAATTACGTGATTGCCACCCATTTTAGGAAAATCCGGGTCAAAAGATACCTGTGAAGGACCTGAATTGATCACACAATAGTAAGAAGGAATTCCAGCTTCATCCAATAAGGTTTTCATATAATTGGTAAGACCTTTACAGTCTCCATATCCTTTCTTATGAACCTCATCCGGCATCATAGGAAGCCAGCCTCCAATTCCCAACCCTACATATATATATCTGGTTTTGTTCTGCATATACTGATAGATTTTCTTTACTTTATCTTCCACAGAGCCCTGAAGCTGTAGAGCAGCTACTTCAGCTTTAATTGCAGGAGTAGAAACTGCCACCGGATCAATAAGATTGTTATAGTACCAGGTTCCAAAATCTGTCCAGTTATTTAAAGTACCCTCTCTCCCTGCCAGATTGAATTTGGTAAGTGCAAAACTTACACTAGGCAATATTTTAACAGGCTCCGGAATAAGTACAGCATCATCAATTGCTGGAACATTTTTGTAAGAATAATTTTTTTCATTCCCATTACTGCTCTCAACCACTGAAGCATAATTATACTTTGACGGATAGACTTTGGAGCGAAGATCAATCCCAGAGGTATTAATAATCTTCATTTGTGCTTCTTCCAAAGAAGTATTGGTAGAATAGAAAGGAATAAAATCAGGAATGAAAACAGTATTTTTATCTTGAGACTGATAAGAAAAGTCAATGGTATAAGGATATTTAACAGGAGTATATGAAAATACCATTACTCTGTTATCAGAATAAAATACACCCTGTCTATTATTAGCAAAGTCACTAAAATCAGATTTGGAATAGCTTTTTATTTTCTTTCCGAATTCATCATAAACAGTAACTTTTACATCAGAAATACTTCTTGATTTATCATACGGAATATAAGCAATTGCTTTTTCATCACCATCTTTATTTAAAACAGTGGTTACCGTGTTATATTGGTATCTTATTTCATCAACTTTATTAATCTGAACTGTTGTAAGATCTTTTCTGATGACAACGTTAGCATTTTTCTTTAAATTTTCTGGAATTGAAGATGCCGGATAGATTTGGGCGAAATATATTGAGGCTGTAGACAACGCCCCTAAAAATAATATTTTCATCATGGTTATTATAATTGGGCAAAAATAACAAAATCTTAACAAATGTTAAAAAAAATATGTCAAAAAAAATAACCACACAAAATGAAAGCTAATAAAATATTGACTTACAGATTATTACAACATATTAATATCTCAATTTGATGAAATAAAAGGCTCTACATAAATGAATCCTCCAAATAATACTTAAAAAAACACTACTCTAAATCTGCCTTAATATAAAGCTGTAAATAATCACTAGTCTTACAAAAGATAACAATTAATACTATATCTATAAATAAAAAAAGACTCCATTCTGAAGTCTTTAGATTTATACGTTTTAATCATTGGGAATTCTCTTACTATCATAGGTATCACTTCCAAGTCCCAACACCGGAATGAAAATAAACCCGAAGAAGAACAACAGAATTGTGTAAAGAGGGGTTTCTTTTGCAAAGCCTTTAGCTAATCGGTCATTGACTACCCATGCGGCATATAGGTTTACAAATGGAATTAAGAAGAGGATGATCCACCATATCGGCTTTTTCACTATATCCAGCATGACAATAGCATTGTAAATAGGAACAAAAGCTGCCCAAGCATCTTCCCTGCCTGCCTTTTTAAAGATTTTGAACATACAGTATCCATAAAAAAGGTACACCAGTAAGCTCATGAACATTGATCCAATCCCTAATCCTGCAGCGGCTGCACCAGAAACCGCATCTACCCCATTGTAGGGGTCTGTTTGTAAAAGAGTTAACATATTATTATTTTTTTGGTTTGGTCAAATATAAAAAAAGCTTCTAAATAATTAGAAGCTTTTTTGTGATATTTTAAAAAGGATTATGCATCAATTTTGGCATATTTTGCATTTTTCTCGATAAATTCTCTTCTTGGCGGAACCTCATCTCCCATTAACATTGAGAAAACACTGTCTGCTTCTACAGCATTATCAATAGTAACCTGCTTTAAGATTCTGTGTTCAGGATTAAGAGTTGTTTCCCAAAGCTGCTCCGGGTTCATTTCTCCAAGACCTTTGTAACGTTGTACCTCAACACCTTTTCCATCCGGAGACATTTCCAGAGTAAACTCTTCACGCTCTTTCTCATTGTAAGCATATACTTTTTTATTTCCTCTCTTCAATAAATATAAAGGCGGCTGAGCAATATAGATATATCCGTTCTCAATAAGTTCCTTCATATATCTGAAGAAGAAAGTAAGAATCAGGGTAGAAATGTGAGATCCATCAATATCGGCATCGGTCATGATAACAATTTTATGGTATCTTAACTTAGCCATATTCAATGCTTTGCTGTCTTCTTCTGTTCCTACAGAAACCCCAAGGGCAGTATAAATATTTCTGATCTCTTCATTATCATATACTTTATGAAGCATAGATTTTTCTACGTTCAGAATTTTACCTCTTAATGGAAGAATAGCCTGGAAGTGTCTGTCACGTCCCTGTTTCGCTGTTCCACCTGCGGAATCTCCCTCTACAAGGAAGATTTCAGATTCTGCCGGATCTTTAGATGAACAGTCAGATAGCTTCCCTGGAAGTCCTGAACCTCCCATCGGAGATTTTCTCTGAACCATTTCACGGGCTTTTTTAGCTGCCTGTCTTGCTTTTGCTGCCAAAACAACTTTCTGAACGATTTGTTTTGCTTCGTTCGGGTTTTCTTCAAGGAAATTGGTTAACATTTCCCCTACAATTTTATCTACAGCTCCGGAAACTTCAGAGTTTCCTAGTTTTGTTTTTGTTTGTCCTTCAAACTGAGGTTCCATTACTTTTACAGAAACTACAGCTGTTAATCCTTCACGGAAGTCATCTCCTGTAATCTCTACTTTTTCCTTTTGTGGAATTCCTAAGTCATCAGCATATTTCTTAAGGGTTCTCGTTAAAGCACGTCTGAAACCTGCTAAGTGAGTTCCTCCTTCATGAGTGTTGATGTTATTTACATACGAGTGAAGATTCTCATTGAAAGAAGTATTGTAACGCATTGCTACTTCTACAGGAATGTTATCTCTTTCTCCTTCCATGAAGATCACGTGTTCCATGATGGATTCACGGTTTCCATCGATATAAGCAACAAATTCCTTTAAACCTCCTTCAGAGTGAAAAACTTCTGATCTGAAAGAACCGTCTTCTAATTTCTCTCTTTCGTCTGTAAGGGTAATGGTAATCCCTTTATTAAGGTAAGAAAGCTCTCTTAAACGGCTTGCTAATGTATCGTAGTTATAAACTAATTCGGTAAAAATAGTATCATCCGGCTGGAAGAACTGTTTTGTACCTCTTTTATCACTATGACCGATTTCCTCAACTCCGGTTTGAGCTTTTCCTTTTGAATATATCTGCTGGTAAACGTTCCCGTCTCTGTAAACAGTAGTGATCATTTCGTTAGAAAGCGCGTTTACACACGATACCCCAACTCCGTGAAGACCTCCTGAAACCTTGTAAGAATCTTTATCAAACTTACCTCCGGCTCCAATTTTTGTCATTACAACTTCAAGAGCAGATTTTTGTTCTTTTTCGTGGAAGTCAACCGGAATACCTCTACCGTTATCGCTAACCTCAATTCCGTTTCCTTCTTTAATAGCAACGAAGATCGTGTCGCAGAATCCTGCTAACGCCTCGTCGATAGAGTTATCTACTACTTCATAAACCAAATGATGGAGACCTCTAACTCCCACATCACCAATGTACATTGAAGGACGCATACGAACGTGCTCCATTCCTTCCAATGCCTGAATACTACTAGCTGTATATTGTTTCTGACTCATATTAAATATTAAAAATCCTGCTATATGCAAAGACTTACAAATATCGTGATTTTTTTCGAGGTATGAAAGTTAAAAAGTGTCAAAAAAATGTAGAGTTAAAAGAAAAAGAAGCAAACAAAATTCGCTTCTTTTTCTTTTAACTTATATCTATAGATTTATGGAGTATGCTTATTAATTTTAAATATATTTTTCAATTTATAGCTATAGTTGAATCTATTTTCTTTCTGGGTCAGGTTTACCTGCACTTCCATTCTATCGGGATAAAGAAAAAATTCAAAATAATTAATCTCTCCTTTTTTCACCTCGATATCTGCTACCTGTTGTTTTCCTTTAAGCATATCATAATATTCTCCTAAAAATTTAAAGTCTGATGACATACTGTCAAAATGAGGAGTTACTTTAAATTTAAGAACATAAGTTTTCTTATCAAAATCATAATTTAGATTTTGTTCTATTTTTTCGATAAAAAAAGAAACATCAGATTGATCATTCTTCTTCTTCACATAAAAAAATTCATTAGGCAAGACCAGTTTTATATCTTTTTCCATTATATTCAGGTCTCCCCTTGGAAGCACATAATCATTGGTCATATTCTGCAGAGACATATTACTCAATGATCTGAAAAATCGATCTATATTCTGTCTTGTTATATTTTCATCCTTATCTTCAATATAAGCTTTATAAAGAGCCAGTGTACATTCATTGCCAGAAGTCTGAGTATTAATATCTTTACATAATCGTGTTAACAGGCCTGGCGCAAATTCATCAACCTTTTCATCAATATGAATTTTGTTTGCCCTATTGATATCCCTTATCAATTGAACATATTTTGAAATTTTACTGTTTGCAGGAAGGTCCATCATATTTAAAAAATGAGCAAGAACCTGTTCATTCGTCATATTCCGACAAATAACCATGTACAAAAAATTGGTAACATTATTCCGGGGATTGTAGGTGGCAAAATCTACTGTTCCAAAGGCCATTTTCCATGTATTGTTATTTCGGACCGGAACTGTAGAGATATTCTTTCCCATCAGCTGGCTGTTCATCTGTGGAACCAATATAAATCCGGTATTCAGGAAATCATATTTTCTGTTTTCAAAAAAAATCAGTTCTAAAGAATTAAAACTGCTATCTCTTCCACTAGAACGTTGAAGATTCTGGTAAAATACCTCCCCGGCAATTCTTCTTCCTTCATCAATAAAAAAATTATATTCTGCAGGAAGGTTAACTTGTTCTCCCTGGGGCATATAAATTCCCTTCAACCCATTCCTATACTGGGCGGAAGAATATGAGTAAAATAGAAAAAAGACTATAATAGCTCCCTTGTTTAAAAATTTCATGGTCAATAATTCAATCTAAATTCCTGCAAATATGACATTTTTTTTCGGGGTTTAAAATAAAAAATGTAGGGTTTTCTTTAGGAAAACATAAAGAATAGCCAACTAATAAAGATTCAAAATTAATGTGTATTGCTGAAATAATAACTGTTTTAAATCATACTCAACATCAATAATTTATGCGTAAATTTATTTACTGAAAAGTTGATATTATGGATGATTTTATAGCTGCCCGCGCCCAGATGGCGCTTTCTCTGGGCTTCCATATCATATTCTCCTGTGTGGGAATGGTAATGCCTTTCTTAATGGCTTTTGCCCATTGGAAGTACCTAAAAACCAATAATGAAGTATATAAAGGACTTACAAAAGCATGGAGCAAAGGAGTTGCGATCTTATTTGCTACCGGTGCTGTTTCAGGAACGATGCTTTCCTTTGAGCTTGGACTTTTATGGCCTGGATTTATGAAACATGCAGGGCCAATCTTTGGAATGCCATTCTCATTGGAGGGAACAGCTTTTTTTATTGAAGCTATAGCCATTGGCTTCTTTTTATATGGATGGGATAAATTCAATAAATGGTTTCACTGGTTCTGTGGTTTTCTTGTAGGCGTAAGTGGACTGGCATCCGGTATCCTGGTGGTAGCTGCCAATTCCTGGATGAACTCTCCTTCCGGCTTTGATTATATTAACGGACAATACCTTAATATAGATCCTATTAAAGCAATGTTCAATGATGCCTGGTTTCCACAGGCTCTTCATATGACGGTTGCTGCTTTTTGTGCGACAGGATTCGCTGTAGCCGGAGTTCATGCTTTTTTAATTATGCGAAAAAAGAATGTTGAATTCCATACCAAAGCCTTCAGAATTGCCGTGGGATTTGCTTTAATTGGAGCATTTGGGGCTCCTTTAAGTGGTGACGTTGCAGCAAAATCTGTTGCAGAAAGACAACCTATCAAGCTAGCGGCTATGGAAGCTCACTTTGAAACAGAAAAAGGAGCTTCGTTTGTCATTGGCGGAATTCCGGATGAGGAAAAAGAAGAAATAAAATATGCCATTAAAATTCCAAAGGTATTAAGCTTTTTGGTAAGCAATGATTTCAATGCTGAAGTAAAAGGCCTTAAAGATTTTCCAAAGGATGAATGGCCTCCGATAGCGGTTACCCATTATGCTTTTCAGATTATGATCTTCTTTGGAGTAGTAATGATTTCTATTGGCGCTGTATACCTCTACGCTTTCTTCTTTAAAAAAGAATGGCTCACTAAAAACTGGCTATTAAAAACATTCCTGATTGCCACTCCATTCGGATATATTGCTCTGGAAGCGGGATGGACCGTTACTGAAGTAGGAAGACAGCCATGGATTATTTATGGAGTGATGAGAACAATAGATGCCGTAACTCCAATGCCTGGAATACAGTATTCATTCTACTTCTTCACTGCAATTTTTATATCATTATCATTAATTCTGGTATTCCTATTAAGAAGACAGGTGCAGATGGTACCGAAACTTTACGACCCAACAGACCCACAGTTTAACGATAAAAACAAAAAATCATGATCTACATTGTTATAGGTTTTCTATGGCTTTCCATCTGTCTTTATATTATTCTGGGTGGTGCTGACTTTGGAGCAGGTATTGTGGAACTTTTCACCAATAAAAAAGCCCGTCATAAAACTCAGGAGATTATGTATGAATCTATTGCTCCGGTTTGGGAAGCCAATCATATGTGGCTGATTATTGCTATTGTGATTCTTTTTGTTGGTTTTCCGGACATTTATACCACCATGTCTACTTATCTCCATATTCCTCTGGTTTTAATGCTTGTAGGAATTATTGCAAGAGGAACAGCGTTTACATTCAGGCATTATGACGCCGTAAAGGATAACTGGCAGGTTTTATATACACAGATATTCTATTACGCGAGCCTTTTAACTCCTTTTTTCCTTGGATTAATAGCAGCAGCAACGGTTTCCCATTCTATCAATCCTGATGCAGTAGGTTTTCTTGATCTCTATGTTTACAGCTGGCTGAACTGGTTTGGAGTATCTGTAGGTTTATTTACAGTAGCGCTGTGCGCTTACCTAGCCTCTATATTTTCATTAAGAGAAACCCGAGGGAAAGAAGAATTGCTATTAATGATCAGAAAATCAAAACAGACGATGATCTTTGTTGTAATTACAGGAATTCTAGTTTTTGTCACAGCTTATATTTCAGATATTCCACTTTTAATGTGGGTATTTTCAAAACCTTTAGGAATTATGGCCATTGCTTTTGCTACGGTTGCTTTATTGCTTATCCTAAGAGCTTTGAATAATCAAAAATTACTACCTGTAAGAGCGTTGGCAGGATTTCAAATGGTGATGATTCTTGTAGCAGCTACTTACCAACATAATCCGGATATTATTTTATTAGGTAACGGACAGCATCTTTCACTTTTAGAGCATATGGCACCGCCTAAAACTATTGCTGCATTAGGTTGGGCATTAATGCTGGGATCATTATTTATTCTCCCGTTTTTATTTTACCTGATGGCTTCTTTCAGTAAATTAAGAAAATAAGAGATATGCAGAACTATAAAGACAAAGCAGAACTTATTGAAGAAATTAAATCAAGATATTTTCTCTACGATCAGGAGTTCAATGATATTAAAGAAGGGGAAAAAGATCTGTTAAAATCCGGAGTTGATAAAACTCCTTCTCAAAATATATCCTATCAGATTGGCTGGACCCATCTTCTCCTACAATGGGAAGCTGATGAAAAGAAAGGAATTGAAGTAAAAACTCCTACTCCTGAATACAAATGGAATAATTTAAAGGGACTATATCAGTCTTTTTATGACCAATATGGTTCTTATAGTTTAGCCGAACAAAGGGAATTATTAAAAAAGCAAGTCAACGAAATTATAGAATGGATTGAAAAGCTTGATGATAAAATACTGTTTGAACCTGAACAAAGAAAATGGGCAACAACACCAGCAAAGTGGCCCGTTTGGAAATGGATACACATTAATACTGTAGCACCATTTAAAAATTTCAGGACACAGCTTCGAAAATGGAAAAAAGAAACCGGTACAGAGTAATTCTGTACCGGTTTTTTTATGATGTTGTATAAAACTAAGCGAGTTTCATCAAAAGATTCTCCTCAATCTTCTCTACTTTCACAAGATTATTCTTTGTTAAAGTTTTAGAAGCCTTATCCCATTTTTTACCGGATAACTGGCTTCTTTGCTTTACATCAGCTAAAGACATTGGTTCTTCCTGAGAATTAAGGATTTCAAGGATTACTTTCTCATCTTCTCCCAGTTCTATTTGAGGAGCTGCTTTCTCCGGTCTCATCTGAGGGAAGAATAACACTTCCTGGATAGAAGCATTGTTCGTTAAGAACATAATTAATCTGTCCATACCGATTCCTAGTCCTGATGTAGGTGGCATACCATATTCAAGAGCTCTTAAGAAATCCTGATCAATGAACATTGCTTCATCATCTCCTCTTTCAGATAATGCCATCTGAGCTTCAAAACGCTCTCTCTGATCAATTGGATCATTAAGCTCCGAATAAGCGTTTGCAATTTCTTTACCGCATACCATTAATTCAAAACGCTCAGTTAAGCCTTCTTTGCTTCTGTGTTTTTTAGTTAATGGAGACATTTCAATTGGATAATCTGTAATGAAAGTCGGCTGGATAAAGTTTCCTTCACATTTCTCACCGAAGATCTCATCAATTAATTTTCCTTTACCCATTGTCTCATTCACCTCAATTCCAATAGACTTAGCGAAATCATATAATTCCTGCTCAGTTTTTCCAGTGATATCAAAACCAGTGAATTTTAAGATTGCTTCCGTCATAGAAACTCTTGGATAAGGAGCTTTGAAATCTACTTCATGCTCTCCGAAAGTTGCTTTTGTAGTTCCATTCACCTGAATAGCACAGAATTCCAGTAGTTTTTCTGTAAAATCCATCATCCAGTTGTAGTCTTTATAAGCTACATAGATTTCCATTGCAGTAAATTCCGGGTTGTGGGTTCTGTCCATCCCTTCATTTCTGAAGTTTTTAGAGAACTCATATACTCCGTCAAAACCACCTACGATCAATCTTTTCAGATATAATTCGTTGGCAATTCTTAAATATAATGGAATATCTAAAGCATTGTGGTGCGTAATGAAAGGTTTTGCCGCTGCTCCACCAGGAATAGACTGTAGAATTGGTGTCTCCACTTCAAAATATCCTGCATCATTAAAGAAAGTTCTCATCGCGTTGAACAATTTTGTTCTCTTCACGAAAATTTCTTTTACCTGTGGGTTTACGGTTAAATCTACATAACGCTGTCTATATCTTAATTCAGGATCTGTAAATCCGTCGTGTACAACCCCGTTTTCGTCTGTTTTAGCCTGAGGAAGCGGACGTAAAGCCTTCGTAAGAAGCGTAAAGTTCTTTACCAAAACCGTCTTCTCTCCTACCTGAGTAGTAAACAACTCCCCTTCAATACCAATGATATCACCGATATCTAAAAGGTGCTTGTACACTTCATTATATAATTCTTTATCTTCACCCGGACAGATCTCGTCTCTGTTGAAGTAAACCTGAATTTTTCCTTTAGAATCCTGCAATTCTGCAAAAGAAGCCTTTCCTTGAATTCTGCGGGACATCAATCTACCAGCGATCTTCACCTGTTTACTTTCAGAAAAGTCCTGTTTAATAGATTCTGTAGTATCTGTAATTATATACTCATCCGCAGGGAACGCATTAATCCCCATTTCAGTAAGCTTATTCAGCTTTTCTCTTCTAATGATTTCTTGTTCTGATAATTGCATTTCTTATTTTTCTAAAAGCGTACAAATTTAGGCATTTTTGAGTTGACCGTCAATTGATTTTTTCAGAAATTTTAAAAAGTGGCTGAGATATGGGTGCAGGGTGCGGGATTCGAGGTGCGAGGTGCGAGGTGCGAGGTATGAAGTTCAGAATTTGAGCTATCACTATATTAGTGGTAAGTTTTGAATCTTTATATTTCCCTGTCCTTTTTAGGAACAAATGTCCAGGCTAATATTCTGCTCACTTTCTGCCCCTGTGCCATATCAATCGTTTTGAAATCTATGGCTTTTACTTTCTTTAAAAGTGTAGTCAGCTTATAAAGATTATCTTTTTTGGAAACCAGACAGGTAAACCAAAGAACCTGAGATGAATATTGAGCACTTTCAGTAATCATATTGGTAATGAATGCCAGTTCACCACCTTCACACCATAATTCCGACTGTTGTCCGCCAAAATTAAGTAATGTTTTCTGTGTCTTTCCCTTATTTAAATTCTTTGTCTTTCTAAGATTTCCCTTTATCATTGATTCTTTTGAATCGTGAAAAGGAGGATTACACATAGAAAATGTAAACTTATCTTCTGGAGCTATGATTCCCTTAAATATCTGATTTGAATTGGGCTGGTATTGTAAGTGAATTGCTGATGACAGATCCGGGTTCTGATCCAGAATATGCCGGGCATTTTTTAAAGAATCTTCATTAATATCTGTTCCAAGCATCTTCCAGCCATAAGATTTATGGGCAATCAAAGGATAAACAAGATTGGCTCCTACTCCAACATCCAAGCCTTTTATACAATTTCCTGTTGGAATTTCACCTTTCTGTTCTGCTAACAGGTCAGCTATATAATGCACATAATCTGCCCTTCCCGGAATGGGTGGACATAAATTAGAATCTGGAATATCCCAATTTTTAACCTTATAAAAATGAAGGAGTAAAGCTTTGTTGAGTAATTTTACAGACTCAGGTAGACTGAAATTAATAGTAGTTGTCCCGTGAACATTCACAAAGACATAATGTTTCAGTTCTGGCACACAGGAAATCAGCAGATCAAAATCATAAGGATTACGATGCAGATTTCTTGTGTGCAGACTGGATTTTTCTGTGGACATCTTTTATTTTTTCTGGCTTAGAATGTACTCCACCATTTTTTTAGCATCTTCTTTAGATACCTGTGGATGAGCAGCCATAGGGACTCCGCCCCAAACTCCACTACCGCCTTCTATAATTTTGGAAGCCAGCAATTCAATATCCTTGTCAGTATATTTAGCCGCAATTTCCTGATAAGAAGGTCCTATCATTCTCTCATTAACAGAGTGACATCCTGAACAGTCCAATGTTTCCATGATCTGATCACCGGAAAGATTAGACTGAGCAGGAGCAGACACTGGCGCAGCATCTGAAGATGCTACCTCTGTTGTATTTTCTTTTTTAGAACAGGAAAAGATCAGAAGGCCTAAAGTTCCTGCCAAAAATAAGTTTTTCATTATTTCTTCGCTGTAGAATCTGTTTTAGCAGCTTCAGGAGCTGGAGTTGCAGCAGCTGGAGCAGCAGGTTTAGCTGTAGAATCTACCACTGTAGTTGCTTCAGGCTCTTCAAGCATAGTGTTGCTGTCCTGTAATGAGTGATCTACCTTTTTAGAGCAGCTTGCTAATAATAAACCTCCGATAAATGCGATTGCGAATACTTTTTTCATTTTTTTCTAATTTGAAAGCAAAAATATAAAAAATAAACGTTTCAGCTTATGACAAATGTTTCTTTGAGGAAGATTTTACAATTTAAATGTGTATTATTTTTAACTGAAAAAACAATTCAATTAACAGTGAAAATTTAAATTAGGTTATTATTTTTGTATAACAGATCACACCAAATACAAACTATTAATCTTAAATGTATGACTCAAAGAAATTTATTCAAAACAACGCTTTTATTGGCTCTACTCTCTTTATCTCTATCTTGTCATGATTCTGATGATGAGCAGCCTAAATCAGAATATTCAGATAAAATTGAATCCGTAACGTTATTAAAAACCACAAAATCCTGGGACGGAACTCTGTATGCCAGCTACCCGACCGGACAGCCGGAAATCTCTATTCTTAAAATATCCGTTCCTCCTAATAAAGCACTGGATTGGCATAAACATCCCGTTATTAATGCGGCCTACGTAGAGAAAGGAGAAATCCAGATAGAAAGAAAGGAAGATGGCAAAACACAATGGGTAAAAAAGGGGCAGGTTCTTCCTGAAATGGTCAATATTGCTCACAGAGGAAAAACCGGGGACAAAGGAGCCACTTTAATTGTATTCTACAGCGGAGCTACTGATATTCCCCTGTCTGAACCTGTACATTAAAGATAAAATCATATTCTTTTCTTGCAGATTTTTAATCGCTACGAATGCACGAATTATTTTTATTCGTGCATTTATGGTAAAATATCATATAGCTTAATCAGTCATTTTTGTTATCATCGTAAACTCCTTTAATAAAACTATTAGAATGTTATTTCATCAATGACAATGCCGTAAAATTGCATGTATATTACCTTACCAAAAACTTTAGATAACAACTTATTCGGAGTAAGTAAATAAACATGAATTCTTTTGTCTTTTTTTGATAAGTTTAACCTAATTTTATATCAGAGAAATCACTATAAAAGCTAGCTATGGTTTTAATTTCGAAAATCCTGTTTTTCACCAGCCATCATGGTTTTTATACTGTGATCCTTCTTTTCCTGATTTTAGGGTTCTTATCTTATCTCACCAAAAAGATATGGTTTTTTATTCTTGCTATACCGCTCTCCATCCTGAATGGATTCGGTGGACAGTTTCTCAATGCCTGGTTTCTCAATAAATATGGTGTAGAAAGCACTGCGATTATTACTTCTGATGAAGAAACCAATTCAACGCTAAACGAAATGTACATTCATGATTATGAAGCTGTGGTAAAAAAACAGGATGGAAAATACGTTTCAACCTTCTTTTCAACAACATCCGCCACCATTTATCCTATTGAAAATACAATCAGAATCCCAAGAATGGAAATCAGCTTCCCTGTAAAATATATTCCGGGATATGAAAAAAACATTGTTATTCTTTATAATGAATCCGAAGAAGGAAAGGCAGTACTTAAATACTCCAAATTAGCTCCGGTAAACTCTGCAAGAATCAAATATGAGGCAGACCGAACCAATAAAGAATTTATTGCAGAATATATCAAAGCGCTGGAAAACTATACCGCATCTTATGATGAGGAAAGTTATAAAAGAAAACTTGAAGAACTCAAAGAAGAACTTAAACAACTGAAATAGAATCAATTCAACAGTAAGTTTTTTATTTTTTTTGAATTTTTTGTTTTTTGTATTAAAAAAATTTCTACATTTGTCACATGTTTACAATGAGCAACAATATTTGGTGGTGGCTTTCAAACTCTTCGTCGGGTCTGAAGGTATTGTCATGTTGCTAACCCAACATCAGATATAAACAAAACAATATACAAGGCTTTGACGGATTCCGTTAAAGCCTTTTTTTATTCCTAAAATCTTACAAAAAAATAAAACAGCAGATGTTTACACAGAAAATCAAAATAAAAACCGTTTCGAAAAAAACTCTTGGGGATCTTCATACTCCAATGAATATTTATCTTAAGATCAGAGACAAATTCAGAGATACGATTCTACTGGAAAGCTCTGATTCTAAAAGCATTGATAACAATTTCTCTTTTATAGCGATCAATGCTGTTGCCGGAATTGAAGTGAAAAACTTAAATGAATTTGAGATTAAATTCCCTGACTCAGCTCCTGCAAAACAGTTCATTATGGAACGCAACATCACTGATATTTTTGAAGACTTCCGTAATGTCTTCGATTGTGAGAAAACCAATGATCCTATTGAACAAACAGCACAAAGTCTTTTCGGATACACAAGCTTTGAAGCGGTACAATTCTTTGAAAACATCAATTTAAAAGCACAAAGTCCGGAAGTAGAAATTCCGATCCTCAGATACAGATTATACCAATATGTAATTGCCATCAACCACTTCAATGATGAAATGCATATCATCGAAAACCAAATGGAAGGAGTAAAATCTGAGCTTCACCTTTTGGAAAACCTCATCAAAAACCAAAATACTCCGGTATATCCATTTGAAAAAGATGGACAGGAAACGTCAAATCTTACTAATGAAGATTATATTGAACTGGTAAAAACAGCTCAGAAACACTGTATGAGAGGTGACGTTTTCCAGTTGGTATTAAGCAGAAGATTTGAACAGAAATTTAAAGGAGATGAGTTCAATGTATACCGTGCTTTGAGAAATATCAACCCTTCACCTTACCTGTTTTATTTTGATTATGGAAACTACAAACTGTTTGGATCAAGCCCTGAAAGCCAGTTAATCATTAAAGATAATAAAGCGATTATCCATCCTATTGCCGGAACTTCTAAAAGAACAGGGAATCTTCAAGCCGATCTTCAGGCCATTGAAGTATTAAAAAATGATCCCAAAGAAAATGCAGAACATACCATGTTGGTAGACCTTGCCCGTAACGATCTTGGGAAACTTGGTAAAAATGTAACGGTGACCAAACTGAAAGAAATTCAGCTTTTCTCTCACGTGATTCACATGGTAAGTGAAGTAACGGCTGAGCTTCCTGAGCAGATCAACCCTCTTGAAATGATCTCTGCCACTTTCCCACAAGGAACTTTAAGTGGAGCTCCTAAACATAAAGCCCTTCAGCTTATCAATCAATACGAAAAAGATTCCCGTGGATATTATGGCGGATGTATTGGAATTGTTGGCTTGAACGGAACCTGCAACCAGGCCATTATGATCAGAACCTTTTTAAGTAAGAACAATACATTGTTTTATCAGGCAGGAGCTGGTCTTGTGGCAAAATCTGTCCCGGAAAATGAGCTTCAGGAAGTGAATAATAAACTAAATGCGCTGAAAAAAGCAGTTGAAAAAGCAGAAAAAATAGTAGAAAATTAAAAACTTCATCAACGCTTCCCCATTAACCCTACAACAAAAAAGAAATGAACAACAATATAAACGCTCAACAGTCACAACTTAAGGTTCTTGTTTTCGATAATTATGACAGCTTCACTTACAACCTTGTCCAGATCATTGAAAGAATCCTGGATCAAAAAGTAGATGTTGTAAGAAATGACCAAATTACCTTGGAAGAGGTTGGCAAATACGACAAGATCATCCTTTCTCCAGGCCCTGGAATTCCGGAAGAAGCTGGAATTTTATTGGAGCTGATTAAAGAATATGCGCCTACCAAAAGTATTTTAGGAGTATGTTTAGGACAACAGGCCATTGCTGAAGCTTTTGGAGGAAACCTTATCAACTTATCTGAAATCTTCCATGGAGTAGCTACCACCACTGATTTAGTGAAAGAAAACACCAAACTTTTCAAAGATTTAGAATCAGGCATTGAAGTGGGAAGATACCACAGCTGGGCTGTGAACCCTGAGAATTTCCCTGATGAACTGGAAATTACAGCCGTTGATAAAGATGGGATGATTATGGCTCTTCAGCATAAAACTTATGATGTACACGGAGTACAGTTTCACCCGGAAAGTATTTTAACCCCTGACGGAGAAATTATCATCCGAAACTTTTTAAATCAATAGAAATTTCTATTGAAAGTTTAATGAAGTAAATCTAAATATGAACACAGCAACACAAGATCCATCAACCCTAAAAACTCCTCAAATGAAAGAAATTTTGCAATATATGTTCAATCACAACACCTTGTCGAAGTCTGAGGCAAAGGCCATGATGATTGAAATAGCACAAAATAAGTTCAATGCAGCAGAAGTAACCGCTTTCATTAGTGTTTTCCTGATGCGAAATATCACATTGAAAGAACTGGAGGGTTTTAGAGAAGCACTTTTACAGATGGCTGTTCCGGTAAATATTGATGCCAGCGATGCCATTGATATCGTAGGAACGGGAGGTGACGGAAAAAACACAATCAATATATCAACATTGGCCAGCTTTGTAGTGGCCGGAGCCGGGCAGAAGGTAACAAAACATGGAAATTATGGAGCTTCAACCACTACAGGTTCATCCAATGTGCTGGAAGAATTGGGGTATCAGTTCAAGAACAGTTCAGAGCAGCTGAATGAAGACCTTGAAAGAGCCAATATCTGCTTTTTACATGCCCCTTACTTCCACCCTGCCCTTCAATCCGTTGGATTATTGAGAAAATCTTTGGGATTAAGAACCTTCTTTAATCTGCTGGGACCTTTGGTGAATCCTGCAAAACCTCAATATTCCATGATTGGAGTGTATAACCTGGAAATTGCAAGAATCTACCAATACCTTTTACAAAAAGAAGAACAGGAGTTTATCCTTGTTCACGGATTGGATGGATATGATGAAATAAGTCTTACTCACGACAGTAAAATCATTACTAAAAAAGGAGAAGAAATTTATTCTGCAGAAGACTTAGGGTTCAATCCTGTAACCTTAGAAGATATTAAGGCCGGAGATACAACTAAAGAAACCGCAAAACTTTTCATGAATATTCTGGAAGGAAAAGGAACTGAACAGCAAAACTCGGTAGTGCTGGCCAATGCATCCGTAGCCCTTTATCATACCCATAAATTTGGAACATATGATGATTGCTTACTATTGGCTCAGGAAAGCTTAGAAAGTGGAAAAGCATTAAAAACATTTGAGCTTTTAATTAACTAAAAATTTAAAGTGATTTCACAACATCCTAATTTCTACCCATGACCATACTAGATAAAATTATTGAAAGAAAAAAAGAGGAAGTTGCCCTTTCAAAAGCAACTGTTTCAATTGATGAGTTAAAAAGTTCTGAGTTTTTTGGAAGAAAGAGTTCTTCATTGAAAGAATCCGTCAGAACCCAAAACGGAATTATTGCTGAGTTTAAAAGACAATCTCCATCTAAAGGAATCATCAATAATAATGTTAAGCCCCTGGATATTACTTCTGCTTATGAAAAGTTTGGAGCCAGCGGAGTTTCCATTCTTACAGATAAAGACTTCTTTGGTGGAAGCTTTGAAGATATTCTGAATGTAAGAAAACATATCAATATTCCTATTCTTCGTAAAGACTTTATGATTGATGAATACCAGTTTTATGAAGCGAAAAGCATGGGAGCCGATGTGATTTTACTGATTGCGGCATGTCTTTCACCGAATCAAGTTCAGGAGTTCACGCAACTTGCTCATGAACTGGATTTGGAAGTTTTATTAGAAATTCATACCAAAGAAGAACTGAAACACTTTAATTCCAACATTGATTTGGTTGGAATTAACAACAGAAACCTGAAAGATTTTAAAGTGGATTTACAACATTCTGTTCAGTTAAAAGATCAGTTACCTCAAGACACGTTATCCATTGCAGAAAGCGGGATTTACAGTCTTGAAGATTTTAAATATTTAAAGGAAAAAGGATTTGATGGATTCCTGATGGGAGAATATTTCATGAGGAATTCAGATCCGGCCAAAGCATTTGAAGAGTTTTCTTTATTAATTTGAAAATGTGTCAATTTGAAAATTTAAAAATGGATTTCAATCTGGAAAATCAAAAGTCCATAACTGTCAATTAACTGTAATGAACAAACAACAAATAAATAATAACGTCTCTTCTGCACTTAAAGTCTGTGGCCTGACAAAGCTCGACCAGATAAAGGAATTAATTGAAGCCAATGTAGATTTCCTGGGGTTTATTTTTTATAAAAAATCCCCAAGATATGTTCTGAAACATTTGGGTTTGGATGACATTGCACAGATTAATCATCAGGGAAAAGTTGGGGTTTTTGTCAATGAAAAGGTTGAGACCATTGTGGAAATAGCTAAGAAAGCAAAGCTAAACCTGATTCAGCTACATGGCGATGAAGATGGTAATTTTATTATTGAACTCAAAGAACAGCTACATCCAGATGTTAAAATCATCAAAGTGATCAGAATCGGAAATGATACAGCTGAAAACAAAGAGAAAATAGCAAAGATCTTCAATGATAATCCAACGACCTGCAACCTACAACCTATCAACTACTACCTGTTTGATACAGATAGCAAGGCATTTGGAGGAACAGGCCAGCAATTTGACTGGAATGTATTAAATGAATTTGAAATTCCACTCCCCTATTTTCTGAGCGGCGGTATTTCAGAAGAGAACATCAAAAATATGGAAGGATTAAAACAGAAACCTTTTGCCCTAGATATTAATTCAAGATTTGAAATAGCCCCGGGAGATAAGGATGTCAGCAGGATTAAAAAATTTAAAACTATCATTCCAAAGAGTCCCAACGGGACGATTTAACCCAGGATTGGAAAAATTCCAATCAATATCAACAACCAACATATCAATGAAAAACCCATTCATGACAACATAAATACAAACCACCAAAAAAACACACAAATGCCACAATCATTAGTCAAAAATTACATCCATATCGTATTCAGTACAAAATACCGGAATGATTTTATAGATGAAAATATAGAAAAAGAATTGTACGCCTATATCGCCACATTATGTAAAGATTTTGAAAGCTATGCATTACAGATCGGAGGAACAGATAATCATATTCACATTCTTTGTAGATTGTCCAGGAAGATTGCATTGATGAAGTTGGTTCAGGAAATAAAAGCTCATTCTTCAAAATGGATCAAAACAAAAGGTAAGAAATATGAGAATTTCTTTTGGCAGGATGGTTATGGTGCGTTTTCAGTAGGTGAAAAAGACGTTCATATTGTGACAAAATATATTAAAAATCAACGCCAGCATCACCAAAAACAGGATTTTAAAAATGAACTTGTGGAGATATTGGAAAAACATAAAATGGATTATGATGAAAAATTTTTATGGGATTAACGATTTAATTAAATAATAAACCGATATAGCTAAGGATTGCATCCTTGGCTAGGGTTAAATCGTCCCTTCGGGACTCTTTTGCTAACTTTGATTATTATTAAAAAACTCATGAAATACCAGATTAAACAAACCAACGAATTAACAGAGAAAGAGATTGAACATATTCTCCAGCTTTGGGATATTTCTGCGTGGAATACAATGAAATCAGCCTATTTCCGTACATTTTTTAAAGATTCAGAATTTCATTTCCTGTTGGATTCCCATTCTGAGATTCTTGCGGTTTTCCGGCTTAATTTTGATTTTGTATTGGAGATTTCAGGAACACAATATGCATTTGCAGAAGCTGTAGGATTGGTAGCAGCTCATAAGAAAAAAGGATATGGAGCAATGTTGGTACAGAAATTCAAGGAAAATGTTGCCCAGCGAAATTTGGAAACCATTGGTTTCTGCCATGCTGATCTTCGTCCGTTTTATGAAAAATGCACTATTGAAATCTTATATGACAAAGCAAAAGCTATTAAGGAACATGCCGGTTCCGAATGGATCAATTCAGAAGATGATGATATTTTAATTTTTAATATCTCTCAGAAAATAAAAGAACAGCTCAATACACTGAGTGCCCAAAACAACGCTTATTTAATTACTAAAGAATAAAGAAATGAATTATAAAAACCCTGATGAACACGGATATTATGGAGAATTTGGAGGAGCTTTTATCCCCGAAATGCTTTATCCGAATGTAGAAGAATTACAAAAAAATTATCTTGAGATCATTGAGTCCGAGGACTTTCAGAATGAATATCAGGATTTGCTTACCAACTATGTGGGTAGAGCCACTCCACTGTATTTTGCTAAAAATTTAAGTAAAAAATACAATACTCAGATCTATCTAAAACGTGAAGATCTTAACCATACCGGAGCTCATAAGATTAATAACGCTTTAGGGCAGGTTCTTCTGGCAAAACGTCTTGGAAAAACAAGGATTATTGCAGAAACAGGAGCCGGACAACATGGTGTGGCAACTGCAACAGCGTGTGCATTGCTTGGTCTTGAATGTATTGTGTATATGGGAGAAATTGACATTCAAAGACAGGCTCCCAATGTTGCCAGAATGAAAATGCTGGGTGCAGAAGTTATAGCAGCTACTTCAGGGTCAAAAACACTGAAAGATGCGGTAAATGAAGCGTTAAGAGATTGGATCAACAATCCTGTGACCACTCATTATGTTATCGGAAGCGTGGTTGGACCTCACCCTTTCCCGGATCTTGTGGCAAGATTTCAAAGTATTATTTCAAAAGAGATTAAAGAACAGCTTCATGAGAAAATCGGAAGAGAAAATCCTGATTATGTGATTGCCTGTGTAGGCGGTGGAAGTAATGCAGCCGGAACATTCTATCATTTTGTAGACGAAAAAGAAGTAAAAATCATTGCTGCGGAAGCCGGAGGACTTGGTGTTGATTCAGGAAAGTCTGCTGCTACTACATTCTTAGGAACTCTTGGAGTACTTCATGGCAGCAAAAGCCTTGTAATGCAAACGGAAGACGGTCAGGTTATTGAGCCTCACTCCATCTCTGCGGGACTTGATTACCCGGGAATCGGACCTTTTCATGCCAACTTATTTCAGGAAAAAAGAGCTGAGTTTTTCAGTATTAATGATGATGAGGCCTTAAAATGTGCTTTTGAACTAACCAAGCTTGAAGGAATTATCCCTGCTTTGGAAAGTTCTCATGCTCTGGCTGTTTTAGACAAGAAGACTTTCAATGAAAATGATATCGTTGTTATTTGTTTAAGTGGTCGTGGAGACAAGGATATGGAAACCTATCTTAAAAATTTATAAACGAAATAAATTATTATTCTATTGGTACAACATTGTACACTATATATTATAAAGAAATGAAGAAACTAAACATATACTTCACCGCCGGAATTCCGGAACTGGAAAATACTGCAGACATTATAAAATTGATCCAGGACTCGGGAGCAGATATGATTGAAATCGGAATGCCCTATTCTGATCCTGTAGCAGACGGACCAGTAATTCAAAAAGCCCACGAACTGGCTCTTCAGAACGGAATGACTATCGAAAAGCTTTTTTCTCAGTTAAAAACCATAAAAGATGAAATAAAAGTTCCTGTTATTTTAATGGGATACATCAATCCTGTATTGAGTTTTGGTTTTGAAAAATTCTGTAAGGAATGTTCGGAAAGTGGAGTTTCAGGGCTTATTCTTCCTGACCTTCCTCCTATCGAATTTGAGAAAAACTATCAGCATATTCTGAAAAAGTACAACCTTAATTTTACTTTTCTGGTCACTCCGGAAACTTCAGATGAAAGAATACAGTATCTGGATTCTTTAAGTTCCGGATTTCTGTATGCCGTAAGCTCTTCTTCTACTACCGGAAAAGAAAATACTGTTGTAAAGAATGAAAACTATCTGACCCGTTTGGCTGATCTTCCTCTTAAAAACCCTGTAATGATCGGTTTTGGAATCAAATCAAAAGAAGACTTTGAAAATGTAACGGAAAAAGCAGATGGCGGAATCATCGGAACAGCCTTTGTCAATATTCTGCTTCAGGATAAAGATTGGAAGAAAAATGCCATAGATTTTATCCATTCCATAAAAGCTTAAAATTCACTAAATTTGTATATCAAAAATTGAAATGAATACAAATCAAAATAAAGCAGTAGAATTTGAAGATTTAGGAATTAAAGAATATCAGCCCGCATGGGATTATCAGGAAAAACTGATGAAAGATATTATTGACACTAAAATCAAGAACCGCGATCTGCCCGCAGAACAGCATATCACTACCCCAAACCACCTTCTTTTTGTAGAACATCCTCATGTATATACATTAGGAAAAAGCGGACACGAAGAAAATATGCTGGCCGGAATGGATAAACTGAAGGAATTGGAAGCCACTTATGTAAAAACCAATCGTGGCGGAGATATTACGTATCATGGCTATGGTCAGATTGTGGGTTACCCTGTTCTGGATCTTGAAAATTTCTTTACAGATATTCATTTATACATGAGAAATCTTGAAGAAGTGATCATCAGAACCATAGGTGAATATGGGCTTAAAGGAGAACGTTCCCAGGGAGAAACCGGTGTCTGGCTGGACGTTGGAAAACCTTATGCCAGAAAGATCTGTGCTATGGGAGTAAAAGCTTCCCGATGGGTAACTTTACATGGTTTTGCATTGAATGTAAATACAGATATGCGTTACTTTGAATATATTATTCCATGCGGAATTAAAGATAAACAGGTTACTTCTTTAAAAAGAGAGCTTGAAAGAGAGCTCACTCCAGAAGAAATGGAAGATATAAAAGCAAAGATCAGAAAACATTTCGCTGATGTATTTCAGGCCGAATTGATTTATAAATAAAATTAAATTTCAAATATTAAAATCCCTATGTAGTCGATGCATAGGGATTTTTTAATGAACATTTTTCAGATATCGGTTATTTTTTTTAAAAATTACTTGTATATATTTGAATTTTTCATAATTTTATTATCACTAAATAGTGAATAAACAAAATACTATTTAGAAAATCATTAACCACCAAAATATGAGAACTATGAAAAAAATTTTGCTATCCTTGATGGTATTTGTATCCGTACTGTCCATCAACTCCTGTTCAGATTCCAATGCGAATCAGGAAACTGTAAATTCGCAATCTAAAGAAGTTGCTATGAAAGAGTTCGGAAGAACTGTTCCGGTAGGAATCAATAAAGAAGGAACAAGCTATAAGGTTTCTTTTATTCTTTCTGCTCAGCCTTATGAAATTAAAGACAGTAAGGAAAACGAAGCTTACATTTCTATGATTAGCGAAGCAGTAAAAAATGAATCTCCGGTTCATATTTTCCTTAAAGCCAATTCCAATGAAATTGCTAAAGTAGAAAGCCCTACTCTGGAAGATATCCGCTTCTTCAAATCTGCTTTAACAAAAGAAGAAAGAACAGGAAATGAAGTAAGCAGAAAATTAGCAAGTGTTATCCCTGATCTGGCTACTTTAAACAGCTTATTTGCTCAAATTAAAAATCAGTCTTGCGGAACTTCTACCGCTTCTTCTCCTTGTATCACATTCAGATATCCTGTAGACGGCTGTTATGCAAGAGCTCACAAAATGAGACAGATCTTAAACAATGCCGGATATGAGTGTGAAAAACAGTTCGTATATGGTAATTTAAGAGCTTCTACCGGAACCTGCTGTGTATCATGGGTATATCACGTTGCTGTACTGGTAAGCTTTAAAAATGCTTCCGGAGTGGTTGAAAAAAGAATTATTGATCCTTCTCTCAATGCAACAGGCCCTATCACGGATACTGCATGGAGAGCTGCATGTACTAATTCTACTTGTGGTTCTACTTCTGTTTCTTCTTATGCTAATACGGCAGGAAATGTTTATTACAGAAGTCCATCAGGATCTTTATTATATGATAACAATCTGGTAAATACCAATTGTACATTAACAGCATTCTCAGCTCTTTCAGGCTGTTCTGCTCCGGTACCTAGTACTGCACATTGTGGATTCTAAATAACTTTTTATAGAGCTCCTGCATTGGTGTATATATTGCAGGAGCTTTTTAATCAACAATTTATTATTATGAAAGCCTGGACTTATTTATTATTAGCATTTGCCATGATTACATCCTGTTCTTCCAACTCAGAATCCCAGAAATTAACCTGGTATAATAATTCAAGCATCACCAACATCCTTGAAGATCCGGATAAACCTGAAGAAGTTGTACGGGTAGCCATAGGAATAAGTGCACAGGTTTTTTATCTGTCAAAAAAATCTTCTGACTATAAAAAGCTGATGGAAAAGGTTAATCTAAGCTTTAAAAAAGGAACTCCCTACAATATTGGGGTTGAAAATAAAACCAACATCATCAAACAGATCAATGAGGTAAAATAATACCCACCAATTATCTGATTACAGAAATTCCGGCATCCACCTTAATTTCTGCACCATGAATATAGGATGCTTCTTCTGATGCAAGGAACAGAACTACACTGGCAATTTCTTCCGGATCACCCTGTCTTTTAAAAGGTATTGTAGGGATAATATCTTCCACCGCAGCTTCAATCTGCTCTGGCGCCAAACCTGTATTATTAAAAATATTGGTTTTGATGTGTCCCGGACTTACCCCATTCACACGGATTCCTCGTTCAGTAAACTCTACTGCAAAGGTTTTAATGAAGGACTGTACTGCTGATTTCGCCGCAGAATACACAGAAAAGCTATTCATGGCAATCTCTGTAGCAACTGAAGTATTAAATATCACAGAGCTTCCTGCTTTCATCAATGGCAACAATTGCTGAACTGTGAAAAAAGGTCCTTTCACTAAAACATTAAACAGCTCATCAAAATGATTTTCATCTACACTTTCAACAGGAGCAAATTTCCCATAGCCTGCATTGGCGAAAACAACGTCTATTTGTTCAGTATATTTTCTAACTTCCTGCTGTAGGTTTAGTAAATCATTCATACTTCCTGCATCGGATATAATTCCAAAAGCATTTCCTCCTAACTTTTCCAAAGCCTTATTCACCGTTTCTTCACTTCGACCTGTGATGATAACTCTGCCTCCCTCTTCCAGGAACTTTTGAGCTGTAGCAAGCCCCATCCCATTGGTTCCACCAGTAATAATTGCTGTTTTGTTTTTAAATCTCTGCATTGTTTTTAGTTTTAAAATTCTATGCAAAGATTGGAATCCTCATGGCGAAAAAAAATCCGAATCATGCTGAAAACAGATTATCCATTCACTCATCTTTTATAAAATAAATAATAGTCATCAATAAAATCTTTCAAAATTAAATTGTACACAATTTAATTGCTTGTATATTTGCATAGTTAAATGATCACAAAATAAAATTTGAAACTCAATAATTACAAATAGTTTAATTTAAAAATAAAAGAAAAATGTCATTAATAGAAGACCTTAATTGGAGACACGCCGTAAAAGCTTATAACCCAACTAAAAAAGTATCTAACGAAGATTTAAATACCATCCTGGAAGCTGCAAGACTTGCTCCTACATCATCTGGGCTACAGCCTTTCCGTATTATTGTAGTGGAAAATCAGGAATTAAAAGAAAAAATGGTTGCCGGAGCTCTCAACCCTGAAGTAATGAGAGATTCTTCTCATGTTTTAGTGTTTGCAGCATGGGACAGCTACTCCAATGAAAAAATTGACAAAGTATATGATTATCATACCGATGTAAGAGATCTTCCAAGAGGACGTTTCGGGAGCTATACAGATAAAATTAAGGAAATATATGGGGCACAAACTCCTGAACAGCATTTTGCACACACTGCCCGCCAGACTTATATTGCTTTAGGAATAGCTCTTGCACAGGCTGCTGAACTTAAAATCGACAGCACTCCGGCAGAAGGATTCAGCAATGAAGTAGTGGACGAAGTACTGGGATTAAAAGAATTAGGCTTGAAAAGTGTAAGCCTTTTATACCTTGGATACCGTGACGAAGCCAATGACTGGTTATCTTCTATGAAAAAAGTCCGTATCCCAATGGATGAATTTATCATTAAAAAGTAATACCTTCACGAATCTTTCGTACTTCAACTTATGGAACATTCAAATACCCCAAAACTGGAAAACCAGATCTGTTTCCCATTGTATGTTATCGCTAAAGAAATTACCGGATTATACCGGCCATTTCTTGATGAGCTGGATATCACTTACCCTCAGTACCTTGTCATGATGGTCCTATGGAACAGTGACGGACTTACCGTAAGCCATATTGGAGAAAAACTGTTCCTGGATAGCGGAACACTCACTCCTCTTCTTAAAAGATTGGAAACCAAGGGATTTATCATAAGAAAGCGCAAAAAAGAAGACGAAAGAGTTGTTGAAGTATTTTTAGCCGAAGCCGGAAAGCAGCTTCAGAAAAAGGCCTGTGAAATTCCGGGCAAGATCCAGGAAAAGATAGGAATACAACCTGAAGAGCTGCTGGAACTCAAAGAAACAGTTTTAAAAATACTAAACAAAATAGAAAAATAAATGAAAACGTTATATACAACAAAAGTTACTGCTACAGGCGGAAGAAATGGTCATGTAAAAAGTGAAAACGGAGTGTTGGATCTTGAAGTAAAAATGCCAAAAGCGTTAGGTGGAGCTAATGATAATTTCACAAACCCTGAAATGCTTTTTGCAGCAGGATATTCTGCATGCTTTGATAGTGCTTTGAACAGAGTAATCAGTCTGGGTAAAGTAAAAACCGGCGAAACTACGGTTACTGCCCAGGTAAGCATAGGACAGATTGAAAACGGAGGTTTTGGACTGGCTGTGGAATTAGATGTGAATATTCCGGGAGTTTCTATTGAAGAGGCGCAATCTTTAACGGATAAAGCACATCAGATTTGTCCTTATTCTAATGCTACCAGAAACAATATTGAGGTTAAGCTTTCTGTAACCAACAATGATTAATCCAATTTTTTTATAATTATATTTGAAATGAGCTGTTTTTATCCTAAAAACAGCTCATTTTTATTTTTAACCACAGATTTTCCGCAGATGAACATAGATGATTATGTTGCTCCAATTTGTGAAGTTTGTGCTAAACATTAGTATGATTTATGTTTTCTTAAACGCAAAGTTTTTATTTTCGTAATGCTTTATTTTTAAGGGAGCAAAGAGGGAATCGAGACATCGATTAGATGAAGCATTCTACATGGCTGGCGCCATTACTCATTACTCATTACTCATTACTCATTACTCATTACTCATTACTCATCTTTTATTCAGATCACTTTTCTGGTAGGCATCTACTTTTTTGTAAGAATCATTTTTCTCTTTTTCTTTTTTATCAGAGATCAGAATTCCAAAAAGGTGGTCAATTTCATGTTGGAAGATCACTGCTGTGAAACCTTCTACAATTTCTGAGTATTTCTGTCCTTTTAAATCCACATATTCCAATTGGATGACTTTACTCCTGTAAAACTGATCTCTGAAATCAGGAATGGATAAATCTCCTTCAGGTCCCAGATTCTGAAGATCAGACCTCCATACAATTACAGGATTGATAAAGTATTCCAAAGGAGTTCCTTCTTTATCAAAACGTTGTACCCAAATTACTTTTCTGTTGATTCCCACCTGCGGCGCTGCAATACCTACTCCACCATCAGTTGAAAGAAGAGATTCTTTCATTCTTTTCACCAAAACAGCAGTATTGGGATCAGTTGGATTAATTTCCGAAGAAAGGCTCAGTAAAGTTTTATGCTGATGAGCATCAGTAGTCTGATAGATTGGCAATGCAGTATTTATATCTCCCTTATTGATAATAGAAATTTCATCAGAAGTTAGTTTTTGGGCATTAAGCACCCCAACAAAAAGTATAAATAGAATGGATATTTTTTTCATATACACCGGATGTAGAACAAAGGTAGAGATTGTTGGGTAAAAATGAATAATTATGTTGGAGTTTTAAAGAGGGAAGCTGGAAGAGGGAGGCTGGAAGTTACTGTTAGCCGTTAATTCTCTATAGCTGTTTCATTATTAAGTTTTGGCTAAAGCCAATGGAATGTTTAGATAAATAAAGAACGGACTAAAGCCCGTTCCTATTGAATTTGATATCTTTATGTTGATTAATCCTGTAAGTAGAATATCACATTCCAAAGTTAAAAATCTGCGAAATCTGTATGATCTGCGAGAAAAAACATTTTAAACCATTAAGAAAATGAAGATTTTAAGATTAGTTAAGCTTAATACAAAATGAATTTATAATCTTCCTTAAATAAATAGCTTCAGCTTTTTTCTTAATTTATCTTTATTTCTTAAAGAATCTTAATGCTTCAAATTTTCGCAATCATCTGAAGCAGAAGTTAGATTCCTACGGAATGACAAAGATTATGTTCAAAAATCTGTGGGAAATAAAACTAAAAAGTCTTCGTCATATCACTTGGGATAACAAGGTTAAATTCCGTTGGGATATAATCTTTTGAAGGAACTTTTAATTCAGGATCTTCTGACTCAAAAACAGAAATCACTGCCATTTTCAGGTTTGGATTCTTCTGTTTGATATACCAATAGGTTCCGCCAAATTCTTTACTGTGATAATTGCCGTTATAATGGATAAAAGTTTTTCCTGCCTGAATATTTTTCAGGATAGATTCCGCCATGGTAGCATCTTTTACAGCCTGTGCCGAGATAAAGTTCATCACTTTGGTTCCTTCTGCGTGATCGCCCATCATGGCTTTCATTTCAGGGTAACCTGGTGTATCTAAAGTTACTTTAATCGGCAACTGGGCAATATATGTTTTCTCTTTATCACTCAACTTGTTCAAAGACTCCAATCCTTCTTTTGCGGTTTGTGAAGCGTATCTTCTCGGGATATTTGTTGCGATGAAGTTCAGCTTTTTATTTTTCGCAAAATCTACCAGCGGTTTATAATCTGTTGCATAATTATTCCATAAACGGGCAGAGTCTTTTAATGTTTTAGCATCCATTTTCCCGCTTAAATATTGGTTTAGCTGAGCCTGATTGTCTCTTTCAAACATTTCAGCCCCCAGAATTAACTGTCCGTTCTTCTTTTCATACAAAGCTTCTGTAATTTTAAGCTGAAGCCAGTGATTGATGGAGCTGTTATGATTTTCACCAAAGAAAACCACATCGTAATCCGCCAATTCTTTCACCAGTTTATCGGTTTTTATCTCTTTGCCTTTTTGGTCATAAAGCTGATACGCTTTAAAGTTCTGAGCACTAAGTGAACAAAACCCTGCCAGCAAAATCGTTATGAAAATATTCTTCATTTTCTATCTTTCTATTTTAATTTAACCCTAAATTACATCATATTTTGGTGCTTTTTACCATGCTTTCCAAAATATAAAAGAAAAAGACCGCCTTGAATTTGCATACAAAACGGCCTCCCTTAAAATCATCTAATTATTATTGTTCAAGAGTTGCTACAAGATCTTTCCATTCCTGAAGTTCAGGAATTCCGGGTTTTCTTTTTCCGAAGAACTGAACGATGAAGTCTCCTTCTTTGTTAAATACTTCAATAGCTGTAACTTCTCCGTCTTCAGTTGGTTTTTTCACGATCCATGCTTCTGCAATTTTAGTAACATCAAGGTGAAGGTTGAAATCTGGGTCCATTACATTGAACCATTGCTGGTGCCAAAGGGTTTTCTTCACTATTCCGGTATGGATCTGGATAATTCCTCTGTTTCCAACGAAAACCATGATAGGAGTTCCTTTTTCAGAAGCTTCTTCAAGGATGTTCACTACTTTTGAGTTGTCAATTTTCTGGGTAAAGCCTTCCGGAGCCAGTCTTAAAGCCTGCGTTCTGCTTACTCCGAATTTTCTGGTCATCATGAAGAAATCGTGGGTATCTTTCAATTCTGTCCATGCTTTTTTGAATCCTTCAACATCTATCTCAGTGTCCGGTTTTTCTGCCTGTTTTGGGGCTATTGCTTCAAAAGTGAAAGTTTGGTTTTGCTCTTCTGCCTTGAATTTTTCAACGATAGCATCGAAAGCTGCTTCCTCGCTGTTTTTAGTTAAATAGATTTTATGCAATGCCAATCCGTCCTTTCCAAAGAACTGAAGGCTTTTCTTATCTCCTTCTACTACTGCAAACGCCAACTTCCAGTGGTTAAGGAAAATTCTAAGATCAATATCCTCCCCTACGAAAAGCTGAGCATGCGGGCTGCTGAAATCTCCGTTCTGGTAAATTCCTTTTCTTTCATGAACACACTCATCATTACGGGTAAGTGCCATCACTTTTCCTAATTTCTCTGCTTCTGTAAGGATTCCTGGAAAGTCCGGGTTTAGAACTGTAACTCCTTCTCCGATACTTGTGGCCAATAGTTCAGCTTCACTTACTCCAAACTGTGCTGCCGCATTTCTTATTCTTACGTGTGGATTTTCAGCTTTCAGAGCTTCCCATTTTTCCTTTAAATCATTCACTAATATGCTCATTATTTTATTTTTTTATAGTTAAAATTGTATAGATTCTTTGTATTGTTTCGTTTCCTGTTTTACTTTTTATTTCTTCTTCTCTTTCTGAGGTTTTCATTCTTTTAAAATGACTTTTGGAAACCAGTTCTTCCATTTCATCATTGCTATAAAGCTTAAAATCATAGGCTGTAAACGGTAGTTTCTCCATAAAATCTCTCTGTCCGAAGGTGAGAACAAACGTTCCATTATCCTTTAAAACACGGCAGATTTCATTTAAAAATTCAACCGGATTTTCCCAGAAATAAACCGTATTTACTGTAAAAATTTTATCAAAGCTCCCATCTTCAAAAGGAAGCTTTGTTCCTTCATATAAAACAAATTCTGCCTGATCCTGAAACTTCTCATTCAGTCTTTTGGCTTCATGGTTCATGGTTTCAGAAATATCAATCCCGGTATATTTCAATCCTTTAGCCAGACTAAAAATGTTTTTCACGTGATCTGCATTTCCGTGTCCTATTTCAAGGATGTTTTCATCATCTTCTATCAAAAGGGTTCTGATACTTTCTAACGTCATACCGATGTTAGTGGCATTCATCATTTCACCGATCTCAATACCTTTTTCTCCCTGAGGATTGGCAAGGTGCTGTGCGAGGATTTTTAATTCTTCTTTTTCCATGGTTATCCAAAAATGATCATTGGGTTATTGGTAATAGGATGGTTGCAGATGGTACACGGAAAGTTATAAGCGTGGCTGATATTTTCTGCCGTAAAAACTTCCTGTGGGGTTCCATAAGCGGATACCTGTCCGGATTTCATTAATAAAATTTTATCTGCAAATTGCGCGGCAAGATTCAGATCATGAAGCACAACAATGGCACTGTTTGCTTTCTTAGTAAAATTTTTGATAATTTCCAGTGCTTTATACTGATGCTTAATGTCCAGATTATTCAGAGGTTCATCCAGGAACACCAGTTTATGGGCAATATCATTCTCCAGCTGTGCCATTACTCTTGAAAGGTGCACACGCTGTTTCTCTCCTCCTGAAAGAGAGTTGTATTCTCTTTCTTTGAGGTGAAAAATATCTGTTTCGTACATCTTATTGTTCATGGCTTCAAGGTCTTCTTTTCCCGGTTGTGCATCAAAATAAGGATACCTTCCCATCATCACAACATCTTTTACTTCAAGAGGAATATCATTGCTGTTATGCTGTGAGAACTTGGCTTTATGAATAGACAGTTCTTTTACATTCCAGTCTTCGATAGGTTTATCTTTAAATAAGACTTTTCGCTTTTCAGATTTCACTTCATGGGCCAAAACACTTAAAAGACTTGATTTTCCTGCTCCATTGGGACCAACAATGGCTAAAAACTCTCCATATTCCAATGAAACATCTACTCCATCCAGAATTCTGAATTCTTTATGATTGTAATTAATTTGATGTGCCTTGATCATTACAGTGATTTTTTAAATTTGACCAAAATAGCGATAAAAATAGGTCCACCCATTAAAGCAGTCAGAATTCCGATCGGTAATTCTGAAGGCTCTACAATACTTCTGCTGAATGTATCCGCTGTCAAAAGCAAAATGCTTCCACATATGGCTGATAAAGGCAGAATAAAGGTATAATTAGACTTGAATAGCAATCTCAAAATATAAGGAACAATAAGACCAACAAACCCAATAGTTCCTGAAAATGCTACACAGCTTCCCACCATCAATGCTACGATGATAATGATCTGCTTTTTCAGTCTTTCTACATTAACGCCCAAATGCTGAGCATCTTTTTCTCCCAACATCATTGCATTCAAAGCTTTTCCTTTAGGCAGTAAAATGATATAGGCCCCGATCATTACAATGGCTAAAATAATATTCTTCGTCCACGTTGCAGCCGCTAAACTTCCCAAATTCCAGAAAGTAAGGTCTCTCAGCTGATCATCTTTTGATATATAGATCAAAAAACCTGTGATGGAAAATCCAATTGCCGTAATCGCAACTCCTGTTAAAAGCATCATCACCACATTGGTCTTTCCACCGCTTGTAGAAATCCTGTACACCAGCATCATAGATAAAAAAGATCCTATGAATGCGGATATTCCAACCAGCGAAAATTGTACGGCTTCAGGAAGGTATTGTTTAAAATGTCCCCCTAAAACAATCGCAATTGCAGCCAATAGTGTTGCTCCTGATGTAAGGCCTATTAAATCTCCTGTTGCCAGAGGGTTCTTAAAAAGCCCCTGTAGGCTTGTTCCTGAAACAGCCAGCATACTTCCGATTAAAATAGCCATGATGATTCTGGCTGTCCTTACATCCCAAACTACATATTTATCACTTAATGATAATCCGGGATCTCCCTGTATTACTTTTCCTAAAACATTAAATGCAGATCTACCACCAAAATCGTAAACCCCTGTATTAATAGACCATACTGCTATGCCTACAAGCAGTATAGTACTTATTGTCATGTAAAAGTATAATTTACTTTGTGTTTTCAATTAAAAGTTTGTTTAATCCAACTGCTGCTTCTCCTAGCCTCGGTCCGAAACCTGAAACTAATCCTCCATCCATCGCGATGATTTTCTTATTTTTTCCTGCATTTGTCTGGGAAACTCCAGGCATTTTTAACGCTCCTTCATTTCCTCCTGCGCCCTGTAGTCCGGTTTCAAAGAAGAACAATACATCAGGATTAGCTTTTACAACCGCTTCCGGAGTTAACGGTTTGAAATCTTCAAATTCATTGACAGCATTTTCTGCCCCTGCAAGATTAATTAAAGAAGCCATAGGCGTGTTTTTACCTGCTACCATTAACATATTTCCTCTTGCATAAATGAATAATACTTTTGGTTTTTTAGCTAATGGCTGTACCTGTTTCAGATCTGCTTCTATTTTATCGTTTAATTTCTGATAATCTGTATTTCCTACTGCTTTAGCGACCTCTTCAATCAGTTTTTTAGTTCCTTCCACCGTATATTCCTGTTTGAATACTTCAGCTTTGATTCCTGATGATTTGATCTTGCCTAATAATTCAGGGTTGATATCTTTATCAGATGCTAGGATCAAAGTAGGGCTTACCGCCATGATAGGCTCAATAGTCATTGATCGTACATGCCCAAGATCCTTAGCTGTAGATTTTAAGCTTGCCGGATAAGTACTGGTAACATCTATTCCTACTATTTCTTTTTCGTGGCCTAATGCGGATACAATCTCTGTAATTCCGCCGTTTAGGGTTACGATTTTATTGTTGCTTTTCGGAGCTTCAGAAGTAGCTTCCGTTGTATTTTCTTTTTTGGCACCTTCTTCTTTTTTGCATGAATACACTGCTACAAGAACAGAAGCTGCCAGGATAAATTTCTTCATAGATATATTATTTTTATAAATTCTGGATGAGTTGATTTTTTATAAAGGCTCAAACTCAAAATTGGTAAAGCCACGTTCACCCGTTTTGCTATTTTTCATTGTATTGAACCGCAACTTAAAATAGAACCCTTCAGCATCTTTCAACACAAAAAAACGATCCGAGTATACAAAAGGAACAGGATTGGCAGCGGTTCCGGTAGTAGTTCTCCATTTATCTCCAATGGCTCTGTGGTCATTAAAAACAAATTTGGAAGCATCTACATCCTTCAGCTTGAATGCATTGTACGCCTCATCAAGACTTCCGGTCACATTTACCTGATAAGCACCTACTCCATTAAGGGTATTGGTTGCAATAAAATCTGCATAGAAATAACTTCCAGCGCTGTTTCCAGGTCCCATAAACACTTCATTGGTAAAAGTGGTAAATACAAGATCCCAGTTTTTCTTTTTAGGCTGAATTTTTACGGGAGAACCTGTTTTAAGATTAAAGAATGTAAAATTATATTCAGGATCCTTGGTAATAATATATTCTTTGATATTCCCATTATCTGCATTCAAATCGGCATAACGGATTTTGTAACCGTTTGGAGCTCTTACAATCTGTACTTTCTTCCAGCCTCTCTCATCTCCGGATAATGCAACAGACCCTGGTGCTATACTTCCCACAGCCGGTATTTCTCTTCCCATATTGACCAGATAGATCGAATTATCGGCATCATTTTCCTTGATAACATCAATACCTGAAGTTTGAGTCAGGAAATTACCATTCGGATTATCAATATATTTCAGGTTTCCAGAATCAAAAGTTCCCACTTGGGCAATTTCCTTTAAGCTTTCTACATTTACTTCTTTTATTTTACTAAGATCTGTAGCATCAGGAACCTTAATAACAGTCATAGCCAAAGAACCATTCATAATGACTCTGAAATCATCTCCGGAATAGAACCCAAGATCCCAATCAGTTCTTTTATTGATGCCTGGCTTATCATGATCACTTAAATCTATCCAAACCTGGTTGGGTTCTGTAGCTCCGCCTACTGCTACATTCACTTCAGATCCTGTCATAGGACGAACTGCTACAGGATCTTCATCAGCAGAAAGGCATGACTGTGTAGCAGCCATCATGGAAAGGAGAGATAATATTTTTAAATACTTCATAATAGTGTTATTTAAAATTGAAACATTAGTCTTGCAAAATAGCTTCTGCCATAGTATAAATTAATCGTTCCGGAAGCTGCAGTATGAGATGATCCGGCAAGAGCGGTAGATTTTACACTGGTTACATCAAAGATGTTTTTAACTCCTGCTGAAATCTCAAAATGGTTATTCCAGAAAGGCTGGCTTACAATAAAATCCATCATATGGAATCCGTCTGTTTTACCCAGGCGAACACCGCCTGCTGTATCAGCAACATACAGTCTGTCTTCTCCTGTATATTTATAGTAAAGTGAAAAGTTGGTGTTTGTATTTTTTAGTTTATAAGTTGCAGAAGCTCCTGCCTGCATAATATATTGGAAGTCATCAGCAGGGTCATTCTTTACTTCATTAAGCGTCATTGATCTCGCATTCACTGATCCTCTTACGGAAAAAGCAAACTGGTCTTTTCTGAAATCTACATTAGCTGATAACAACATATTCTTATACCTATTGATATTCATATATTTATAAGTAGAAGGTTCTTTGATAATCATCATATCAATTCTATCACGTACATCAAGATATAATGCATCTATGCCATAGCCAATTCTCCAATCATTAGCTGTTGTAAAATTCTGATCCCAAAATGCACCTATTGAAAAACCTGTTTCCGGCTTTAAATCTGGATTTCCCTGTATATCATGATTAAGGTTCACGAAATAAGTATACAACTCATCATATTTAGGAAAACGGTTTGCTGATCCCACAACGGCTCTCAGGTTTGAATTTTCGGTAGTTTTATATCTTGCAGAAAGGGAATAATTATACTGATTATCAAAATTTTCACTTAAGGAAAGTCTTACTCCCGGTCTCACAGAAAACCGGTCTGAAATATTCCATTCAGCAGAAAGGAAATTGGAATAGGTAAAGATTTTTCTTTTCACGGCCTCTCCAAAGAAATCTCCGGCTATCAGTGCTGCATATCCGCTGGTATAATCCAATTCATAACCAAGTTGGAAATCAAAGGTTTTACTATCTAGGAAATTACTGAACATCCCTCTTGAATAAATCACATCTGTTTTATAATAAGATTTTTCTTCCTGCTGGCTTTTGATGTTTCTGTTCGGGATATCATAATTGTAATCAAAATATTTTCTATCCTGATTTTGGTAAGAGAAGTCCCCCATATACCGGATATGTCCCAGATTGGTTTGAATATTAAACTGATGAATCCAACGGTGTGTATTGTACTTTCTATCCCTGCTTTCATACTCTACCCCACCCAATCCGTCATTCAGGGGCCGTCTGCTAACCTCCGGATTATAGAAATTGAAATTTTCTTTCAGATAAGACATCTTATAGAAAAAAGTTGTTCTATTCTTTGAATATCTTATCAGTGCAGAAGATTCATACTGGTCTTTTGGATTCCATTCATAGCCTCTTCTTCCATCCTGTCCAAAATATTTGTATCCTTCGCTGTTTCCTTCATATCCCATAAACTGGTTATGGTTGAAGTTCACGTTGGCAAACCATTCTTTATTAATATTGTAATCAATATTCAGATTCTGAATATGCCTTCCCTGTCCTTTCTTCTTAAGATCATAATTATCCCTTACAGTTTCTTCCTGAAGTGACCCTCTTACACTGACCTTCTTCGTATTATTTTTCTTTGTAATGATATTGATTACCCCTGCTACAGCACCATTTCCATATTCTACTCCCATACTTCCCTTCACAATCTCAATACGCTCAATATTGCTCAAAGCAATTTTTGTAAGGTCAATATTACTTCCCAATCCTGTATCTCCTACCACCGGAATGTTGTCTATCAGGATCTTTACATAATCGCCATCAAGTCCCATGATATTAGCTGTAGAATTTCCCGATTTGGAATCCGGAGTCACCTGAATGTTAAGACTTTGATTTAAAACATCAGCAACATTGGTAGCTGCCATGCTTTTGATCTGTGCTGCATCTATAACATCTACTTTATATATCGATTTATTGACAGATTGTTGTTTATACTGCCCTGTAATAACAATTTCTTCAACTTTCTTTTGATTAAGAGAATCCTTTTCTTGTGCATTCATCCAGCAAACAATGGATAATGAAAGAATGGAAAGTACTTTCTTCTTCATAAGGGTAAAAATTTCGACAAATATAAAACTTTTATTTAGAATGATTAAAAATAATTATATACTTTTGTATAATAATTCTAAATAAATATTGAACTATGAAATTAAAATTACTCTTAGGAACTTTGATGTTTACAGCATTTACGGCTAAAGCTCAGGTGCCCACAATCCATGAAAACTTTGACAATTTCACTATAGGAAATACAACATTCCCACAATTTGGCTGGTCTGCTGTTGTGGCTCCCATCCTATCAGTACCCGGACCTCCTCCTGTTTCTCCAAGAATGATTGTCGCCGGGACTACGAACAAGGCTGTTCAATCTTATTCCGGAACAAATCCTACAGATTCGTCTTATTTAATTTCACCACAAATTCAAGCTCCAACAGGAGAAAAAGTACTAAAGTTTGCTACTACATTAGTGGCTCCATCTCCTGGTACGGCTACCATTCAGGTAGGATTAGCATCCAATCCTGCTGATATGTCTACCTTTGTACCGGTAGGAGATCCTGTTAATGTTACACAAATTGGGGTCATTCAAAATATCAGTGTGAATATTCCTGCCTCTTCTGCCTCTTATATTGTATTCAAGTTTACCCCAACTGCTGTCCATACCGCTGTTCAGATTGATGATGTGGTGTATGATACGGTTTCTTCATTGGGTGTGAGCGACAAAACTTACTCTAAAGATGACATTAAGTTTACTGTCAATTCCGATAATACTTCATTGGAGTTCAGAGGAAAAGACCTTAAAAAGATCCAGATTTACTCTTCTGTCGGACAGAAAGTAACAGAAGGAAAGCCTAACGGACAGAAATTCAACATCAGTACTCTTCAAACAGGTATTTATTACATTACTATGGAGAGCATCGAAGGAAAAATTATCCAGTCGAAATTCATTAAAAAATAAGGTTTATTAGACTATTATTTGCCTTTATAGAGCCGAGAGGAAATTTCTTCTCGGCTTTTTTATTCTTAAGAAAGTAT
>NZ_MAYF01000169.1 GCF_001684955.1 Chryseobacterium contaminans
ATCTTTTCCCTGGTAACCGTATACCATATTTTTTGAAATCTCGCTGCCTAAATACGGATCTTCCCCGGATCCTTCAGAAACCCTTCCCCATCTTGGTTCGCGGGAAATATCTACCATTGGCGAAAATGTCCAGTTGATTCCGTCGGAGGCAGCTTCTCTTGCGGCCACTCTTGCGGATTGCTGTACCAGATTCATATCCCATGAAGCAGCTAAACCTAATGGAATAGGAAAGGTTGTTTCATATCCATGAATAACATCCATTCCGAAGATCATTGGAATTTTCAGACGGCTTTTTTCAACGGCCACTTTCTGAACGGCTTTAATTTTATCTGCTCCTTTTATATTGAATAATCCTCCTACTAATCCCTGTTCTACTTTTTTCCCGATATCTGAACTCTGGGCCATTCCGGTAGTAAAATCTCCGGAAGTGGGAAGGTTCATCTGGCCGATTTTTTCATCTAAGGTCATTTTAGATAAAAGATTGTCTACAAAGGCTTTTTTCTTGGCCTGATATTGGGCAGTCTGATATGACTGTACAGGCTTATCCACCATTTCCTGAGCGGAAAACACCGGCGAAAGTGCCAGGGTTGCAAGTACAATTAACTTTTTCATAAATCTATCTTCTTATATTATTGTTTTGATTTTATAATCTTCTTTCGTTTACACAAAACTTGTATTCTTAATTTATTTGTCTTTACTTTTAGACAGCATCCATTCGTATAGTTGCGGATTTGAGTAAGCAGAATCCCATGAATTATGGTTATCATTAGGAAAAATAACCAATTCTGCTGCCGGGTTCACCGGATGAAGTTTCTGATAAAACTTAAAGGCATTTTCCGGTAGTACAATATCGTCCATTCCACCGTGGAATATTTTCATATTCAAATCTTTAAACTGTTGGATATTCGCCGTCATTACCTGATCTGTAGGTGCACACACTGAAGCTACTGCCGCAAACATTTCAGGATGTTCCATAGCCAGTTTTAAAGTTCCCCAGCCTCCCATAGAAAGCCCTGTAAGATAAATTCTGGAAGCATCAATTTTATATTTTTTCTGAATTTCTTTAATCAGATGATATAAAGTAACTGTATCCCACCAACTGTCTGCCGGGCATTGCGGAGCCAGAATAGCCACCGGTTCTTTAATCAGATGCTTATAAGTAAACGGGCTGTGCGCTTTTACCAGTTCAAGGTTATTTCCTCTTTCTCCTGAGCCATGAAGAAAAACAATTAAAGGAACATTTCCTTTTGTGTTCTTTGGATAATCCAATATATAGGACATTTTCTCCTGTCGTTTAAATTCTTTGTTCAGTTCTGCTTTTATTTCCTGAGCGTTAAGCTTCAGGGAAAGTGACAGTAATAAAAAGGGAAGATATTTTAATTTCATAGCGATATTAGGTTTTGGCTAAAGCCTTTGGATCTGATTTTTATTTTGTTTCTCTCGTTGATCAGAGTAGTTTTCCAATCAATTATTTTATTCCATATTTATTAGATTGAAAGCTCAGTTTTTTCAACCCTTGTTGAATTTCAGGAGCATTCATAAACAACTTCCATAGAAATCCTGTTCTATAATTTTCGATCATTGGAGCAATTGTTCCCTGATCAATGGCCAGATATCTTGGGGTAAACCAATTATTATAATTGATGGATGTTGCATCGTAAGGCCCAGCAGATCCGATAAATTCAGGTTTTTGGGTATAGATGAATCTTAGAAAGTTCATCGATTCTTTTGGTGTATACGGAAAACTGCTCAAAGCGGCTGTTGGTGTTATTACTCCATTGTCGTTACCTGGCATATGAGCTGTGTAACCAGTGCTTCCATCCTCATTTCTTGTGTACCCAGCTGTTAACCCCCAATAGTTAGGTCCATACCCTTTCCATTGTTTTGGATTTTCAACACAATACTTATAATCAATAAGGGTTTGATTTTTATTAATATCAAAATAGTTTTTCACGAGTTTATCGGATAATCCTGTAGGATCAAGCCCGATGTATGAATATTGAGCCCAGAAAAGCGGCCCGCCGTATTCTTCAGCATAGTTATGTTTTACATACAGAGGTAATCCATATTTTGTTTTGTCTGTAAGGTAGGTTCCGTTTCTGGTCCAGCCTTTATAATAGGTTTCAGCATCTATGGAATAGGTAGGTGAAGATGCTGCAAGGATATAAGTGATCAGACATTCATTATAGCCTTCTAATGGAAAATTCATTTCCCATTGGTATTCCGGTGACCAGTGCCAGTACAGTACTTTCTCACCGCCTTTGGTATACCAGTTCCATTGAATTCCTTTCCAAAGTTCATCACATTTTGCCGCCAAGGCTTTTTCTTCTACATTTCCATTTTTAAAGTATTCACGAACCATTAATATCCCTGAAGTAAGGAATGCTGTTTCTACCAAGTCTCCACCATTGTCTTTCTTTCCGAAAGGAACTGTTTTTCCGGTTTCACCATTGATCCAGTGTGACCAGGCGCCTTTATGGCGATCTGCTTTTGCCAGAAAATCCATGATATGAGTAAATCTTTTCACAGCTTCTTTTCTTGGAATGAATCCTCTCTCCACTCCTACCAGCAAAGTTGCTAATCCGAATCCTGAACCACCTGTTGTGATAACGTGTTTATCATTATCAGGGTAAATATTATCCTCGTGATAACGCTCTCTTCCCAATAATGAATTGGGTTCCGCATAATCCCAGAAGTATTTTAATGCATCTTTCTGTACTTTATCCATCAGCTGTTCATCCGTAATGGTACTTTTAACGCTATTATTTTTAACAATCTTCGATTTTGAAATCTGCGCATTTGTACTGGAATAAACAAAGAATAAAGAAGTTACAGCAATTGACAATAGGGTCCTTTTCATTGGTATCGGGTTACGGGTTATAAAATTAGAGGAGAATTTTCACTCTCCTCTAGTTTATAGTTATTGATTAATATCCTGGGTTTTGAGTAAATGCTCCTGCACTTTCAGTGATAGCATCAAATGGAATTGGGAATAATTCATTTTTCCCTGCTTTGAATCCATAAGGGGCAAGCACTGTAGCAGCCTGTCCTGTTCTTACAAGGTCTACAAAACGATCTCCTTCCATCGCTAATTCAACTCTACGTTCATGCCAGATAGCAGTTCTGAGAGCTGCTTGAGTTGAAGCTGTGGTTCCTGCT
>NZ_MAYF01000170.1 GCF_001684955.1 Chryseobacterium contaminans
TTAAGATCATTGACATTAACGGTAAAGACATCACAAAGAGAAAACCGAGCGCATAAAGCGCTTGAGTAACCAAAAATAGGAAAGAAATCGTTAAGGGCGTATGGCGGATGCCTAGGCTTTCAGAGGCGACGAAGGACGTGGTAAGCTGCGAAAAGCTGCGGGGATTGGCACACACGAATAGATCCGCAGATGTCCGAATGGGGCAACCCAATACATTGAAGATGTATTACCTCGTAAGAGGAGCAAACCCGGAGAACTGAAACATCTAAGTACCCGGAGGAAAAGAAATCGAAGAGATTCCGTAAGTAGTGGCGAGCGAAAGCGGATTAGCCCAAAAGTCTTTATATATTTAGAAGAACGTTCTGGAAAGAACGGCCATAGACGGTGATAGCCCGGTATTCGAAAGGTATATTAAGATGATAAATGAGTAGGGCGGGACACGTGAAATCCTGTCTGAATATGGGGGGACCATCCTCCAAGGCTAAATACTCCTGAAAGACCGATAGTGAACAAGTACTGTGAAGGAAAGGTGAAAAGCACTTCGAATAGAAGGGTGAAATAGAACCTGAAACCGTACGCCTACAAGCGGTCGGAGCAGCGTAATGCTGTGACGGCGTGCCTTTTGCATAATGAGCCTACGAGTTAATTTTACTAGCGAGGTTAAGGTATTAAGTACCGGAGCCGGAGCGAAAGCGAGTCTGAATAGGGCGCATAGTTAGTAGGATTAGACGCGAAACCTTGTGATCTACCCATGGGCAGGTTGAAGCTCTGGTAACACAGAGTGGAGGACCGAACCGGTTGACGTTGAAAAGTCTTCGGATGACCTGTGGGTAGGGGTGAAAGGCCAATCAAACTGGGAGATAGCTCGTACTCTCCGAAATGCATTTAGGTGCAGCGTCGTATATAAGTTTATTAGAGGTAGAGCTACTGATTGGATGCGGGGGTTTCACCGCCTACCAATTCCTGACAAACTCCGAATGCTAATAAATGTTCTACGGCAGTGAGGGCATGGGTGCTAAGGTCCATGTCCGAGAGGGAAAGAACCCAGACCAACAGCTAAGGTCCCCAAATATATGTTAAGTTGAAGCAACGCGGTTGGACTGCATTGACAGCTAGGATGTTGGCTTGGAAGCAGCCATTCATTTAAAGAGTGCGTAACAGCTCACTAGTCGAGCGGTCCGGCATGGATAATAATCGGGCATAAACATATTACCGAAGCTATGGATTTGTATTTTAGATACATCTGGTAGGAGAGCATTCTATTTGCGCCGAAGCAGTACTGTGAGGTATTGTGGAGCGGATAGAAAAGAAAATGTAGGCATAAGTAACGATAAAGCAGGCGAGAAACCTGCTCACCGAAAGACCAAGGCTTCCTCAGCCATGCTAATCAGCTGAGGGTTAGTCGGGACCTAACGCGAACCCGAAAGGGGTAGTGGATGGACAATGGGTTAATATTCCCATACTTGCTCACGAATAAAGGGGACGGTTGGATGTATCTGCTGGAGACTGACGGAATAGTCAAGGCCTAGCCTTCGGGCGAAGCTGCTGTAGAGTAATCTGATCCAAGAAAAGCCGAAGTGAAGCAACCCGTACCAAAACCGACACAGGTGGTCGAGGAGAGAATCCTAAGGTGCTCGAGTGAGTCGTGGCTAAGGAACTAGGCAAAATAGTCTCGTAACTTCGGAAGAAGAGACGCCATCAGCAATGGTGGCCGCAGTGAAGAGGCCCAGGCGACTGTTTATCAAAAACACAGGACTCTGCTAAATCGAAAGATGCTGTATAGGGTCTGACACCTGCCCGGTGCTGGAAGGTTAAGGAAGGTGCTTAGCGTAAGCGAAGGCATTAACTGAAGCCCCAGTAAACGGCGGCCGTAACTATAACGGTCCTAAGGTAGCGAAATTCCTTGTCGGGTAAGTTCCGACCTGCACGAATGGTGTAACGATCTGGGCACTGTCTCAGCCACGAGCTCGGTGAAATTGTAGTATCGGTGAAGATGCCGATTACCCGCAATGGGACGAAAAGACCCTGTGAACCTTTACTATAACTTCGTATTGACTTTGAGTAAGTAATGTGTAGGATAGGTGGGAGGCTTTGAAGCAGGCACGCTAGTGTTTGTGGAGCCGTCGTTGAAATACCACCCTTTACTTACTTGGAGCCTAACTTCTTTCAGAAGGACATTGCGTGGTGGGTAGTTTGACTGGGGTGGTCGCCTCCAAAAGAGTAACGGAGGCTTTCAAAGGTACCCTCAGCACGCTTGGTAACCGTGCGTAGAGTGTAATGGCATAAGGGTGCTTGACTGTGAGACCAACAAGTCGATCAGGTGCGAAAGCAGGACATAGTGATCCGGTGGTTCCGTATGGAAGGGCCATCGCTCATAGGATAAAAGGTACTCCGGGGATAACAGGCTAGTCTCCCCCAAGAGCTCACATCGACGGGGAGGTTCGGCACCTCGATGTCGGCTCGTCACATCCTGGGGCTGGAGAAGGTCCCAAGGGTTGGGCTGTTCGCCCATTAAAGTGGCACGCGAGCTGGGTTCAGAACGTCGTGAGACAGTTCGGTCTCTATCTATTGCGGGCGTTAGATGTTTGAGAGGGCTTGATTCTAGTACGAGAGGACCGAATTGAACAAACCTCTGGTGTATCAGTTGTACCGCCAGGTGCACCGCTGAGTAGCTACGTTTGGAAGAGATAAGCACTGAAAGCATATAAGTGCGAAACTCGCCTCAAGATGAGACATCTTTTAAGGGTCGTTGTAGATGACGACGTTGATAGGCTACAGGTGTAAAGACAGTAATGTCATAGCCGAGTAGTACTAATTACCCGTAGATTTATAGCCTATGGTTGCTAAATCTAAAATTATGATATAATAAATATGACAAGTACTTTATGCGCAGTAAAGGTTTTGTCTTTGTGAAAGTTTTTATCGCTTAAAACAGGTAGCAGATGGTAGCTATCAGGGAGCAGGGAAAACCTGCAACCTATAACCTACATCCTGCAACCTTATATACCTTCTTTAGGGTGGTTTTAGCGGTGGGGCTCACCTGTTCCCATTCCGAACACAGAAGTTAAGCCCACCAGCGCCGATGGTACTGCTAACGCGGGAGAGTAGGCCGCCGCCAGTTTTTATTTTATTTTTAAAAGTCTCATACAGCAATGT
>NZ_MAYF01000171.1 GCF_001684955.1 Chryseobacterium contaminans
TCAATGATTACTCTATCATCCCAAACATCGGTAAATATGTGAATTTTAAAGATACTTATGACGGGGAAAAAGGAAAACTGGATCTGGATTACTGGGTACTTGACTATAATCTTGACAAAGCAAAGAAGCAATTTGAGCAAGTAAAGCCTATGCTTTCTGCATTTGAACATTGGTTCGGTCCATATCCTTTCTATGAAGATTCCTATAAACTGGTTGATTCTCCTTATTTGGGTATGGAACACCAAAGCAATGTAGCCTATGGAAATGACTATCAAAATGGTTACCGTGGAAAAGACCTTTCAGGAACAGGAATTGGTCTGAAATGGGACTATATCATCATCCACGAAAGCGGTCACGAATGGTTTGCCAACAATATTACCGCAAAAGATCAAGCAGATATGTGGATCCATGAAAGTTTCACCATGTATTCGGAAGTGCTTTTTACAGAAAATTACCTGGATAAAAAGTCTGCTGATATTTATATGATAGGCCTTAGAGGAAAAATTGCAAATGATGTTCCTATTATCGGGAAGTATGGTGTAAGAAATGAAGGAAGTGGCGATATGTATCCTAAAGGAGCCAACATGATTCATACAATAAGACAGGTCATTAATAATGATGAAAAATTTAGACAAATTTTGAGAGGACTAGGTAAAGATTTTTACCATCAGACGGTTACCACAAAACAGATTGAAGATTATATTTCATCAAAATCAGGCATTGATTTCTCTACTGTTTTTGACCAGTATCTGAGAACCATCAAGATCCCTACTCTTGAATATACTCAAAATGGAGATACATTGAAATTCAGATATAAGGATATTGTGAAAAACCTGAAATTGCCAATCATTATCAATGGAGACCAGACAATAACCCCAACAGAAGAATGGCAAACGGTAAAGCTAAAGAAAAGCACCCCGGTTGAATTGAATAAGAATTATTATATTAATTATCTGAGTGTTCAGTAACTAAGAAAAAAGCAAATCTGCGAATCAGCAGGTTTGCTTTTTTATTTTTATTAAAAATTTAAGAAAAGTTTAATACTTTATTTGGTAACAAAACAGAAAAATAAGCAACTATTTAACTATAAATTCAAACCTAATGAGAAAAACAGCACTTAGCTTAGGCCTTTTCGCCGCTTTTTTAGCGAATGCCCAGTCTATAAAAACCACTATTGACCTCGTTAATGTAAAAGATGATAAAGTAGCCGTTACAATGGAATTTCCGAAAATGAAATCAGGAGATATCAAATTTCATTTTCCGAAAACGGTTCCCGGCACTTATTCTGTAGATGATTATGGAAGATTCATAGAAGGCATTAAGTTTTATGACAACAAAGGAAAGGAACTGGCCTTCACAAAAGTTAATGATAACAGCTATTCATTGAAAAATGCTCAAAACCTGAGCAAAATCTCTTATCTTGTGAATGACAGTTTCGATGAGGAGATGGATACGTCAAAGCATAAAGCTGTATTTTCCCCTTCAGGAACTGATATTGAAGCAGGAAAGATCTATATGATCAATACGCATGGCTTTATCGGATATATTGAAAATATGCAGGATGTGCCTTATCAGCTTGTTATTCAAAAACCCACTGATTTCTATGGTACCACAGCATTGGTTGACCAGGATAAATCTGAATCTACAGATACTTATACCCTTGCCAATTATGCAAAGGTGACAGATTCTCCGTTGATGTACACCAAACCGGATTATATTACCTTCAATGCCGGAGGAATGGATCTTGTTTTAGGCGTGTACTCGCCAACCGGAAAATATAAAGCAGCCGATTTCAAGGATAATCTTGAAAAAATGGTAGTAGCTCAAAAGAAATTCCTTGGGGATATGAATACCAATAAAAAGTATGCAATCATGCTTTACTTATCTGGTGGTGACGGCCCTATGATAAAAGGTTTCGGAGCATTGGAACACCATGAGTCTACAAGTGTAGTCCTTCCTGAAGCCATGCCGAAAGATGCTATTGACCAAACCATTACTGATGTGGTTTCCCACGAGTTCTTCCATACTGTTAATCCTCTGAAAACCCATTCTGAAGAAATCCATTATTTTAATTATGCGGATCCGAAAATGTCTCAGCATCTGTGGATGTACGAAGGAGGAACTGAATATTTTGCAAACTTATTCCAGATTCAGGAAGGTCTTATTAATAAAGATGAATTCCTTAAAAGAATCGGAGAAAAGATTACTAACTCCAAGAACTACAATGATACCATGCCGTTTACGGTAATGAGTAAAAATGTATTACAGGATCAATATAAGGATCAATACAGAAACGTATATGAAAAAGGAGCGCTTCTGGCCATGTGCATGGATATTGAACTGAGAAAGCTTTCCAACGGAGAAATGGGTTATCGTGATATGATTAGAAAATTATCCCAAAGATTCGGAGAAAATAAACCGTTCAAGGATGATAAGCTGATTGATGAACTGGTAGCAGTAACAGGCTATCCTCAGATAAAGGATTTTTATAATAAATATATTGCCGGAAGCCAGCCTACCCCTTATGCGGAATATCTGAATATGGTAGGTGTAGAAGTTCACAAACAGGAAACACCACCTATTTTCTGGTTCATTAAAGATCCGAATCAGACAGGATATGATGACAAGAACAAAGCTCTGGCTTTTGATGAAAATTCTGCTTTATCTCCATTCGCCAAAAGCATAGGATTTAAAATCACCGATCAGGTACTTGCCCTTGATGGAAAAGCTATTGATATTCAAAAAATCCAGGAATTTATCGGATATACCAAAACGATCAAAGATGGACAGGATGTTACCGTAACCATTTTAAGAGACAATGCAGGTAAGAAAGAAAAGATGACGCTTAAAGGAAAAGCTGTTCTGGATAAATTAAGTATGGAAACGCTTCAGTTTAAAGCCAATCCAACACCGGAAGAAATGAAACTGCAGACTCAATGGCTGACAGGTAAAAAATAAATAGAAAAGCGGGGAT
>NZ_MAYF01000172.1 GCF_001684955.1 Chryseobacterium contaminans
GTCTGCAGTACCCAATTCAAGAAATTCTTTGAATTGTCCCTGGGGAATAATGATGGTACGTTTAAAATTGGAATAGCTTAAACCAATGATCTCTTCTGCGTTGGAATGATCCAAAGGAATCCATTTTCCGTTGATGTTCTCATAGAATGTTACAGAGTAGGGTTTTACATCCTCAAATTTTTTAGAATTACGTCTGAAATCTCTGCTAGCACGGAAAAGCTTATTCTCATAATTAATAAAATCAAACTCAATATAAGAGGTGTTCGATTTTAAATTCATCATATTATACGCTCTTTTATCACGCATATTCAGACGTTCCGTTTCACCATACAAAGCAAACGAAATCGCTTCCAATACAGATGATTTTCCGGAACCTACTGCTCCGAAAATACCGAATAATCCGGCCTCTGTGAGGTTTTTGAAATCAATGGTCTGACGTTCCTGGTAAGAATACAAACCTTCAACTGTTAATTGAACAGGAATCATAGCTTAGGCATTTAAAATTTCGTTAAACAATTTCATCAATTCATCATTGGCTTCCTGGCCACCATTTTTAGATTTAAAATAATCCTTGAACAATGTTTCTATATTCTGGTTTAAATTAATTTCATGACTAATTTCCTCACTGGATTCCCTGTTTTTTACTTTAGGAATCAAATGAACAATTCCTGTATGAGACTGATAGATCAGCCTTCGTTCATCAGCTGTTAAAAAGGTTTCACTTTCTAATGTCAGCTCAATAAATGTATTGGGGTTTTCCTTCAGCCACTGAACAGTTTCATCTACGGATGTAAAGGTTTTTCTTACTAAAGTTCTTCCACTGTTCAATACCTTTTTTTCATAAGAAACAGATTTACCCGGTTCAGCATTGATGATTGAAACAAATTTTGTCTGCCCAGCCTCACTAAAGCTGTAGCATAGAGGAGAAGAGGAATAAATCACCGGCTTTTCCTTTGTCCCGATATTCTGAAAGCCATGTAAGTGCCCCAAAGCAGTATACTGAATCTGTTCAGGAATACTATCTGAATAAATAAGATCCGCGTTCCCTATTTTGATGGGTTTTTCTCCTTCAGGTTCTTCCAAAATATCAGCACCTCTTTTATTCATGTATAAATGGGCAGTCAGCAGGTTGATTCCGTTTTCATCGCAAAACTCATCTGCGAGTTCTTTCCATGTTCTGGATAGGACATTATTGATCTCTTCTTCCTTATTTTCGCCCAAATATTCCTTCAAACGGATTTCATTAGCGTAAGGAGTATGCAATAGTCTTACAGGAAAATCAATACTGTTGATCTTTATTTCTATAAAACCTTCTTTTGAATTTAAAATTTTAAAGTGTTCCGTTGCAAAAGGAGTAATATTTGCTTTTGGATGCCCTATTAAAATAATTCCACATTCTCTGGCTAACGGATCCGGAGCATTGATGAGGTTGGGAGAATCATGATTTCCCGAAATGGCAATGACAGGCCGCTTTCCGTTTTGAGATAACCGCTTCAGGGTTTTGTAAAAAAGCTCAACGGCTTCTACGGCAGGGTTGAAATTATCAAACAGATCACCGGCAATAAGGATCATATCTGCATGTTCATCATCAGCAATTGTGATGATTTCTTCCATCACTGAAATTTGCTCTTCCAGTCGGGAAAAGCGGTCCAGTCGTTTTCCTAAATGCCAATCGGCTGTATGTAGAATTTTCATAAAAGTGTATCATTGTTGAAAGGAAATATCCAAAGATAAATGAAGCAGTATTTTTAAAAATATGGTTTTCCTTAAACTTAGCAAAAAGTATGAATAACCAAGAAGCCCTCTGTTTGTAATCCAAAATAATTTTTCAGTTTTCAAAACTAATGGATTTTTAGAAGCTATGGTATGTAGCAGTGAATGATATTATGGTTGATTACCGGTTTCTTTTGCTTTGAAATCCTGATGAATCTGTTTTAAACGTGCTTTCCTTTCTGCTTCTGCGTTTTGTGCTTTCTTTTTTTTCTGCTCAATTTGCTTTTTATTTTTTTTCCTGTTTGCTTCGTTGTTTTTGCTCATATTTGTGGTAACGAATAATTTTTATTGGTAAAAAATAGCTTCATCAAAAATACTAAAGATTAAGTTTCTAAACAATTTTAGTCTTTAAGTCTGATAAAATGTTTTAATTTTACAGTGTTATGGAAGAAAAATCAAAAGATCCTCTACACGGAAAAAGACTCGATGCCATTCTTGAAGAACTGGTAGAATATTATCAGGGGTTTGAAGAATTGGGAAAACAAATCAATATCAGATGTTTTACAGATAACCCCAGTATCAATTCGTCATTGAAGTTTTTAAGGAAAACAGATTGGGCGAGAGCGAAAGTTGAAAGTTTGTATTTGTTTGTCTTAAGACAGAAAAAAAGAGACGAAGCCAGAAATAAAAAGTAGCCAGACTGAGGACGGGAAGAGTGGTATCGGGCGTGTATATTAGTCTTATAACTTCTGATAACCATGAACTTTTTTGATGCAAAAAGCAGCAGCAGTTCTTTATGCCTTTCATAGCGTCCTTCTTTCATCTCTCAACTTCCAATCTATTTAATTCATTTCAAAAACATTATATTTGTGGTGTTAATCGTGAGAAAAAAATCACGACAAAAAAAGAAAATATGACAATTGAAAACAATCACGTTGTAGCTGTAAAGTATATACTTCATACAATCGAAGCAGATGGAAGTAAAATTTTAGTAGAAGAAACAACAGCAGAAAACCCACTTACATTTTTGTATGGTGTAGGAATGATGATTCCAAAATTTGAAGAAAATATCCTAGGTTTGAAAGCTGGTGATAAAGCTGCTTTTGTAATTCAGCCTGAAGAAGCTTATGGAGAAAGACAGCCTGATGCTATTGCTCAATTACCAATTGAAATGTTCAAAGAATCAGGAACACCTCCAATTGG
>NZ_MAYF01000173.1 GCF_001684955.1 Chryseobacterium contaminans
GTCTTTTCGGGCCTCAGACTGATGACCATGATTATGAATTCAAGAAGAAGCATGCTGAGAAATTCCTTGAAGAAGGTTCTAAATTGAAAACCTACGTATTTTTTAAAGGACGTTCAATTATCTTTAAAGATCAGGGAGAAATCTTACTTTTAAAGCTGGCTCAGGAACTTGAGCACGTAGGTAAGGTAGATCAACTTCCTAAACTTGAAGGAAAAAGAATGATTATGATGATGAGTCCTAAAAAACCAGCAAAATAATAATTAAATTATTTTACATATAAAAACCTCAAATTGCTTTGAGGTTTTTTTATATCCAATAAAAAAAATGGTTCATAAGAAAAAGAAAGAGGGGTATGTAGACATCACTTGTATTATTGCTTCCCCCCTTTCTTACAGGTTTTAGTAGTTTTTATCCTTCAAAATCACCACAATCATGTTCTTTAAAAAGCGGTAAGGCTTTTTGGGTTGTAAAATACTTAGCAACTCTTTTTTTATTCAATTCGAGTTTTTTGCCTTCTACAACCAATTCATAAACGGGTGCTTTATCAATCTTAGTTAAAATATAAGTTCTGTCTGATGTTTTTAAAATTGTTGTGTTTCCTTCACCGGAGACAGAAAAATCACTCATTTCAAAGGAATCTTTTTCATCACAGATATTGGTCCATTTAATTTTATTTTTTGTTATGGATAAGCTTGCCAGATCGCATGAGTAGCAGTTTCCGGAGAACTCTATACCATATTTTTCATATACATTTTTGCTTTTTGTCTCCAATACATCAATAGGAACCAGTTCTGAAAAATCACCCGGTATTTCTACTTTTGAAATCGTCTTTTTTTCCGGGGTAAGTTTAGAAGCTGTATCTGTTTTTGCAGCAGTAGAATCAACATTGTTCGCTTTTTTTTCTGTGGAAGTTGAACAGGAAGCTAATAAAACGGCTGCGACTGAAAAGCTGGTTATTATGTTTTTCATCAACAATCAATACTTAGTTTTAACGGGTGTAAAATTGATTAAAATATAGCGTTAAAAATATCCCTGTTTTCAGCTATTTATTATCGATATTCATTGGGTTTGTTGGCTGTTGAATTGAATACTGATACATTTGTCCGAAAAATAGAACAATGAAACCTATATATCAATTTTTAATATCTTCTACAGTGGTGCTGATGGGCTGCAGTCCGAAGAATAAAACGACAGAAGCCAATAAAGCAGGAATAGAAATTAATCAAAAGATTATCACCTTTGCAGATTTTAAAAAGATAAAAGGAGTAGATAATGTGCAGGAAGTTCCATTTCAGTTATTTACCAGGTTGGATTCTGTACAGTTTTTTGTAAGCCCGGATAAAAACGCTGCCCATTTGAAAATGCCCTATAATAAGCTGGATAATTATTATGGATTTGAAGAATTGGGTGACTTCTACTCTATTCATTACAGCATTAATAATAACATTTCGAACAGTATTGAAGCCTTTGTTCTGAAGTCAGAATTCACAGCTTCATTTGATCTGACTTTGAAAGGTATAAACCTGTATGAAATCAGAAGCAGTACATTGAAAGAGTCCCAGGATGTTAAAAATAAATCATTCAATAAATATGGTACCATAACAGAAGTTTCAGAACAGGAGTTTAAAACTGCTTCTACGAATAGAATTAATGAGGCTCTGGTGAAAAATCCAAAGATAAAACTGAAAGATGACAACTGGATATACGCTGACAATGGAAAGGAAACCATGATTACGCAAAATGAAGCTGTATCTACGGAAGAAGGAACATTATCCAATGAATATATAGGACAATCTCCTTCCCTGCACCTGGAGATTTTCAAAGAAAATTCAGACGAAACCGCAGTTAGTTATTATACTTTTTATAATGTAAAATCTTTAGCTAATTTTGAAATTTCTACTGATAGCTATCCACAGATTCTTCCCGGCAAAAACCGAATTTCTTATATCAGCTCTAATAATGATGTAGGAAGTGATTTTGCGATCAGTCAATACACAGCACAGAACCATAATCTTGAAACACTTTTATATATCAATTTTACCAACTTTAAAATTGGTGATGAAACACAGGCGTTCTGGAAAGATGATAAAACGTTTTACGCAGAAGTTTATCCTACGAATTCGGCAGCGGCCAGGGGTAAAAAACAAAAGGCAGCTTTCATCAAAATTCAGTTAAAGGATAATCTGTTGTAAAAATAACCCTGGAATCATTAGAAAAACCCCTGAAACCAGCCAGTGTGTATGGTAATAAAGTCTAATATCTTTGCAGCAGTTATTTAAAGATATACCATGAGAAAGATAAGTTTAACATTCCTTTTTTGTATTTTAAGTTTTATGACTTTCGCACAATCATTAAAGGTGGTTATTAAACAGGATGGAAAAGTAATAGAGCCTGTAAATGATGTTTATGATCTGAAAAAATCCCCTTTTGTATTTGAGTTTACAGCTAGTAATCTTGAAGGTTTTTTAGTGGGGGCAACAACAAATAAAGATATTTATGCTGGAGCTATAGGAGTATTCAACACTGAGGTCCCATGGTTTCAGAGTACAGGTATGGCTGAGGAAATGTATAACAAGGATAAGGAGATGTTTCTGATGGATTCTGCACCTTCATACTGGTATTATACAAATTTGAAGGATCACAGATTTGATAAGAACCCTAAAGGCAATTTAAAACAATGGACTGCTACCCGCACCATTACAAGGTTTTATGATGTAATGGTAGCTCAGCCTCTTAATTTAAAAGATATTGACGGCAGAGTGTATGTGCTGATGTATGAGCCTGCATACAATGAAGAATATGATTTGACAGGTAAGAAAAACCTGTTTCAGGCAACATTAAGATTTAAAGATTAATAATTGAACACCTAATTTTAAATTTATATAGAAAAGGTCTGC
>NZ_MAYF01000174.1 GCF_001684955.1 Chryseobacterium contaminans
TTAGCATTGATCTCAGACTTTTTAAACCATCCCGAAAACTATAAAAAGGGATTAAAAATGATCTGGATTACTCCACTCCGCTCTCTGTCTAAGGATATTGCGAAAGCCATGCAGGAAGCGATGGATGAAATTGGTCTTGACTGGGTGGTTGGGGTAAGAAACGGAGACACAGATCCTAAAGTAAGACAGCAGCAGGTTAAAAAGATGCCTGAAATTCTGGTGGTCACCCCTGAAAGTCTGCACCTTTTGCTGGCTCAGAAAAATCATGAAACCTTTTTCAGGGATATGAAATGTGTGGTGGTGGATGAATGGCATGAATTGCTAGGTTCAAAACGCGGTGTCATGGTAGAACTGGGAATATCACAGCTCAGAAAGTATGTACCGAAACTTCAGATCTGGGGCATTACGGCTACGATTGGAAATCTGGATGAAGCTATGGAAGTCTTGATTCCTTACGACATAAAAAAAACAAAAATAACTGCCAAAGAACATAAAAAGATTGACATCATTCCTGTCTTCCCTGATGAAGTGGAAATACTACCGTGGGCAGGACATCTTGGACATAAACTTGCGGATAAAGTAGTTCCCATCATCCTTGAATCGAAATCTACCATTGTTTTTACCAATACCCGAAGCCAGAGTGAAATGTGGTATCAGTTACTTTTGGATGCCTACCCTGATTTTGCGGGGCAAATTGCCATTCACCACAGTTCCATTGATGCCCATTTAAGAATATGGATTGAAGAAAATTTAAGTTCCGGAAAGTTAAAAGCCGTTGTTTCCACTTCATCATTAGACCTGGGAATAGATTTCAAGCCGGTTGATACGGTCATTCAGATTGGTTCTGCAAAAGGAGTAGCAAGATTTCTTCAAAGAGCAGGCCGCAGCGGGCACTCCCCTTTTGAAACTTCCAGAATTTATTGCGTTCCTACCCATTCACTGGAATTAATAGAAGTTTCTGCTTTAAAAGAAGCTGTGAAACAGAAAGTCGTAGAACCAAGAGAACCCCAGGTTTTGTGCTTTGATGTATTGGTTCAGTTTCTCATGACTTTAGCTGTTGGAAACGGTTTTTATCCTGATGAAGTGTATGAAAGGATCAAAAAAGTATATGCTTTTCAGGAAATCATGGATGAAGAATGGAAAGGTATCCTTGAATTTCTTACCATTGGTGGAAGCGTTTTAAAAAACTACGAAGAATTCCATAAGATTGTGGTGATGGAAGATGGGTTGTACAAGGTAACCTCCCGAAAAATAGCCATGCTCCACCGGATGAATATGGGTGTGATCGTTAGCGATGCCATGCTCAAGGTTAAATTTATTTCTGGTGGTTATGTAGGTATGATTGAAGAATATTTTATTTCCAAACTGAAAAAAGAAGAAAAATTTATTCTGGCAGGTCGAACCCTGGAAGTCGCTATGATTAAGGACATGACGGTTTACGTAAGATCAGCCAAAGGAAAAGCCCTGGTTCCAAGCTATCTTGGTGGTAGACTGCCTCTAAGTTCTAATCTGGGCCATTTTTTAAGAGAAAAACTTTCGCATGCCTTAAATCCCAAAGCTTCGGAAAAAGAACTTAAATTCTTACATCCACTGTTGGTTAATCAGGAAGAAAACTCTCACATTCCTCAGGAAGATGAATTTCTCGTGGAAATGATTAAAAACCGTGAAGGCTATCATCTGTTCATGTATCCATTTGAAGGCCGTTTGGTGCATGAAGTAATGGCGGCTTTAATTGCTTACCGAATTTCAAAACTGGCTCCTATTTCCTTTTCAATGGCGATGAATGATTATGGATTTGAATTGTTCAGCGATAAGGAAATTCCGTTGAATGAAGAAAATTTGCAGCAGGTATTAACAAGAGATAACCTGATGAACGATGTGATTGCCAGCATCAATTCCGCAGAAATGGCAAGACGGAAATTCAGGGATATTGCTGTGATCTCCGGAATGGTGATTCAAAATTATGCGGGACAGCAGCGTTCCAATAAATCATTGCAAAGTTCGGCCGGACTCATTTTTAAAGTGCTGGAAGATCATGATTCCAACCATTTTTTAATCAAACAGGCCTATACAGAAGTTTTTAATATGCAGCTTCAGGAGCAGAGATTGGTAGAAGCTTTTAAAAGAATTGAAAAATCTAAGGTTATTTTAAAACATTCCCGCTCTTTTACGCCTTTAAGTTTCCCTATCAAGGTAGACAGTCTCAGACAGACTCTTTCCAGTGAAGGATTGGATGCCAGAATTAAAAGGTTGCTGAAGCTTTCCAATATCACGGATATCTGATATGAACGGTTTTCCAATGAATTTTGAGACATCATTTAATAGTATTGTCAGCCTAATATTCTGACAGAATTTTCTTGATAAGTTTAAATAATCGCCGTAACTTAGAGTATAGCTTTCAGGAAGCTAAAATAAAAAATACATAATGGCAAAATTATTTTTAGTCCGTCACGGACAGTCACTCTGGAATCTTGAAAACAGATTCACGGGATGGCAGGATATCGATATTACAGAAACAGGAATTGAAGAAGCAAAAAATGCAGGAATTGCCTTAAAAAAAGAAAAAATAGACATTGCCTTTACTTCAGTTTTACTCAGAGCTCAACATACCCTTTCCATAATCCTTGATGAAATTGGAAAACCCAACCTTCCTGTTATTAAGGATAAAGCATTGAATGAACGTTCCTATGGAAATCTGGAAGGTCTAAACAAAGCAGAAACCGCCCTGAAATATGGAGATGAGCAGGTTCATACATGGAGAAGATCTTATGATGTTGTTCCTCCGGGCGGAGAAAGTCTTAAAGATACTTATAACAGGGTAATTCCCTATTTTGAAAAAGAGATCGCTCCTTTGCTGAAGAAAGGTGAAAATATATTGATTGTTGCCCAT
>NZ_MAYF01000175.1 GCF_001684955.1 Chryseobacterium contaminans
CTGAAGAGGTTTTTGAAAATTCCTGAGACCAAAGGCGGTCAGTCTGTGCAAATGAAACTCCTGTAATAAGAAGCATACCAAGTAGGGTTAATTGTCTTTTCATATTAAATATTTGTTTTTAATTATGGTAAATCGAAATTAATAAAAAATATATTACGAAAAACAAAAATTTTTAAGAAAATTTTTGAGCATTCGTTTAACATATTATGCAATACATTGAATATCTTTAAATTAACATTGTCCCAAAATGAAAAAATGACACACGTAATTTACGCATGTCATTCATTATCAGTTAAAATAATTTTCAGCTATCTTATATCATCAGCAGTAGGGCCGTAAAGTCCGGGAACTTTATTTCCGGTTGATCTTAAATAAACAACCAGCTCACCTCTGTGATGGTACAAATGATTATAAAGAAAACCTCTTACTACCTGAATTTTTGGTGAAGCAGGGAAAAGAGTGTTTCCATTCATTTCCATCTTCCATTCATTAAAATAAGTGCTTTCATCAGAGTTTTCCAAAGCCTTCTGCGCCTTAGCTACATTTTCTTCAAACTTTGCAACAATATTTTCAGCTTTGGAAATATCACCTTTATCATACTGATAAGTTCCCATGTCAAAGACATCCTGATTAAAGGTAGGATCGTACCAGTTATAAACTTCTGCAATATGGGAAGCCAGCTGGCCTGTTGTCCAGTTTTTTTCAGAGGGTTTCCAGTCTAATGCGCTGTCAGGAATTGCTTTTAAAATTTTTCTGGTGTTTTCAGCTTCATGCAGAAACTCACCTAAAAGTGCCTGTTTAATCATTTGTATGAGGGTTAAAATTATTTTGTAATATCTCTTCCAATAACCAGTCTCTGGATTTCAGAAGTTCCTTCACCAATCGTACAAAGCTTAGAATCTCTGTAGAATTTTTCAGCAGGGAAGTCCTTGGTATATCCATATCCGCCAAAGATCTGAACGGCATTATTAGAAATTCTTACACAAGCTTCAGAAGCGTATAGTTTGGCCATTGCTCCTTCTTTTGTCATTTTCTGTTTAGCATTTTTTAATGTTGCAGCTCTTTGGATTAAAAGTTCCGCAGCATCAATTTCTGTAGCCATATCAGCTAACATGAAGTTAATAGCCTGGAATTCAGAGATTGATTTTCCGAACTGATGTCTTTCTTTAGCGTATTTTAAAGCTGCTTTATAAGCTCCTCTTGCTGTTCCTAAACTTAATGCTGCGATAGAAATTCTACCTCCGTCAAGAATTTTCATAGCCTGCTTGAAACCTTCACCTACTTCTCCTAAACGGTGAGAATCCGGTACACGTACATTATCAAAAATTAATTCTGCGGTTTCAGAAGCACGCATTCCTAATTTATTTTCTTTTTTTCCTGAAGTAAACCCAGGCATTCCTTTTTCCAAAACGAAAGCAGTAGAGTTATTCTTAGCTCCTTTCTCACCTGTTCTGGTCATTACTACAGCAATATCACCTGAAATAGCGTGAGTAATGAAGTTTTTAGCACCATTAATGATCCATTCATCCCCATCTTTTACGGCAGTGGTAGACATTCCTCCTGAATCTGAACCAGTGTTGTGTTCTGTTAATCCCCAAGCACCGATTACTTTTCCGGAAGCTAACTGAGGAAGCCATTTGTGTCTTTGCTCTTCATTTCCAAATTCATAAATATGATTGGTACAAAGAGAGTTGTGCGCTGCTACAGAAAGACCAATAGACGGATCTACCTGAGAAATTTCATCCAGGATAGTAACGTACTCATGATAACCTAAACCGGAACCTCCGTACTGCTCAGGAACTACAATTCCCATAAAACCCATTTCTCCCAGTTGGTGAAACAAGTCTTTTGGAAAAGTCTGGCTTTCATCCCACTCCATAATATTCGGTCGGATATTCTTCTCTGCAAATTCTCTAGCTGTCTCCGCTATCATTTTGATGTTGTCAATTGTCTCTGTATTCATATAGATAATAGTTAGTTCCCAAAGATAATTAAATTGACGGAATGCTAAAAAAAATTATTACATCCATAATAGTTTCGCGGTCAATATTTTAATTTCCAATTTTTTATATTCTGAAAATTAATGTATTCTTAATAAAATATTCAAACTTTTACGTATTTTATTTTACTAATTTAGTTGCCCAATTTTTAAGGCATGAAAAAAATTCTATTTCCTATTATTTTGATTTCTTCGTTTATCACTGCACAGGCTCCTGCCGGATATTATAACGGAACCACCGGATTAACTGGCTATGCCCTGAAATCTAAGCTTCATGATATTATCTCTGAAAAGAATATCAACTGGCATTATGATGGGATTCAACTTTTCTACACACAAACAGATCTGGACAAATACTATGATCATGATGCGAGCAATACAGAATATTTACTGGATATTTATTCTGAAATCCCTTCAGGACCCGATGCATACGAATATAAAGTAAATCAATTGATAGCAGGAGTGAGTGGAGAAGGACAGGGCTATAATAAGGAGCATATGATGCCACAAAGTACATTTACTACTCTTCTTGTAGACACAGGTAAAACCATCAGTGATTATCCTATGTTCTCAGACCTGAACTTCATTATACCAACTGATGCCAGAATCAACCAGCTAAGGAGAAATTATCCATATGGAATAGGAAATAATGTTAACCATTACAATTTTACCAACGGTTCAAGAATATCCAATGCGGCCATCCCTAATTATCCCTATACAGGAAGAGTTTATGAGCCTATAAATGAGTTTAAAGGGGATATTGCAAGAGCTTTATTATATTTTGCGGTAAGATATGAAGGTAAATTTGGCTCATTTAATACGGCTTATACAACCTCAAACAGTATAACCCCTGCAACGGACCAATGTCCACTTGATGGTACGGAAGAAAG
>NZ_MAYF01000176.1 GCF_001684955.1 Chryseobacterium contaminans
AAATGAAAAAAAATTATTTTTTATTGATAAACGAGGTCAGAGTGGCTTCCATCATGCTTTTTCTGGTTTTCTCACGAACGATCATTAATTCATTTCTAAGATAACATTCTGCTTCATCTACACAATCGTCACACGCTTCGTAGAAGTTTAAAGAAACGCAGGGAGTTAATGCAATAGGACCATCAAAAATACGGTAGATATCCGCCAATGAGACTTCATCGGGTGATTTTAACAGGTAATATCCCCCTACTTTACCCTGTTTGCTGTTAACAAGTTTAGTTCTTTTAAGTTCAAGAAGGATTTGTTCCAGAAACTTTTTGGGAATGTTTTCATCCTGTGCAATAATCGAGGTGGACAGATAGCCTTGATTGTAATTTCTTGCTAATCTGACCATTGCTTTAAGCGCATATTTGCAACGTTTGGACATCATAATCTACGCAAGGTATAACAAATTATCTGATTAATGAAATGTTTTTAAATAATGAAAACAACAGTCGTAAAATAATCTGTATGTAAAGGATGGCTTATCAGCAGCGTTTTACAATCTTTATATTGTTTTATTTTCTTTTTTAAAGACAGACGGAGACTGGTTTTTATAGGTTCTGAATATCTTATTGAAATGGCTAATGTCATTAAAACCAAGCCTGTCTGCAATTTCACTGATGTTATAATGACTCTGAAGCAGAAGTTTTTCGGCAGCTTTTACTTTATATTGAATAATATGCTGCTGGATGGAAAACCCTGTTTCTTTCTTAACATAAATGCTGATGTAGTTTGTAGAAAGCATAAATTCTTTGGCCAGATTTTCTATTTTCATTTTGTCCGCATCCAGAAAATTGACATTGATGTAGTATAATATTCTGTCTATTCTGCTCATATTTTGAGAAACCCATTTTTGATGGGTGCTGCTGCTCATGGTATTTCTGATGAGAATGGTAAAAATTGCTGAAAAGAGATCTGCTGCAATCTCTTTATTGTACAAGTTCTTATGGCTGAATTCATGCAAAAGAATACGGGAAAGGCGAAGAAGATGTTCTCTGTCTGCTTTACTTTTAATTCCTGATTCATAAACAAAAGACCGGTCTTCCATCAGAAGCTGAATAATTTTTTTCAGTTCATTTTTTTTATTCATCAAAAGGTTTTCCCAGATATATTCTTCTGTAAATTTTATATAGATAAACCTGGTTTTATTCTGAATGGTAAATTCATGAGCATCACTGGGTCTTAGAAGGAATATATCTCCTTTTTGATAGGGAAATGTAATGCCGTTCAGACGATGAGAGCCTTTTCCATTTTCTATGATAATCAGTTCATAGAAGTTGTGATTGTGGTATTCAATGTCCCAGATTTCTTTTTCGATCCTGAAAACGTTGAAGGAATTGAAATTAACAATTCTTTTCATGAATAATGGATTTTTACAAATTTAAGATTAATTTTTACAATAATAACCAATGGTTTATGCGCCAATTTTGCAACATAAATACATGTAAAATGAAATATATAAAACAATCAGTAATGGTACTTGCTGCAACAGTATTTTTAGTATCCGCGTTTAAAGCAAATGACAATGTTGGAAAAGGAAGTCCAAAAGAAGAAAATATTCCTGCAGCCAAAAAGTATTGGCCTAATGGTGCCCAATTAGTTATTTCAGTATCCATGCAGTTTGAAACGGGCGGCCAGCCGGAGGGAGCAGAAAGTCCTTTCAGTAATACTCCGCTTCCTAAGGGACAACCGGATCTTCCTGCAGAAAGCTGGTACCGCTATGGTGGAAATGAAGGAATTTACCGCATGCTGGATGTATGGAAAAAATATAATATCAAAGTAACCTCTCATGTAGTGGGAACCGCTGCCGAAAAATATCCGGAAATTGCAAAAGCCATTGCCAATGGCGGTCATGAGATTGCAGCTCACGGGATTTCATGGGACAACCAGTGGAATAAAAATTATAATGAAGAATTACAGTTTGTAAAACAAGGAGTAGATGCTGTTAAAAAGATTACAGGACAGAAAGCTGTGGGCTACAACTGTAACTGGCTGAGAAGAAGTCCGAATACGCTGAAAGTATTGCAGGATTTAGGATTTCTTTATCATATTGATGATCTCAGCCACGATGAACCTTTCATTACCAAAGTAAAAGGGAAAAACTTTGTGGTAATTCCATACACCCTTCGTAATAATGATATTGTGAATATTGAAGGGAAACACTGGAGCCCGGATCAGTTTCTTGCCCAGCTTAAGTTTGAATTTGACAGACTTTATGAGGAAGGTGCAACGAAAAGAAGAATGATGAGTATCAGTTTCCATGACCGAATTGGCGGGACGCCTGCAATGGTGCACGCTATGGAGGAATTTATCAAATATACAAAAGAAAAACAGGGAGTGGTTTTTATGAGAAAAGATGATATTGCTAAAATGGTGATGAATGATCCGGATACTCCGGTGGATAACAGTGAAGCGATATTTAATAATTAATGATTTGTTTATCAGATTAACAATAACTTAAAATATACATTTATGAATAAAAAGACAGCCTATTTTTTCCTTCGTTTATCGATGGGGATCAATTTTTTCGGACATGGACTGGTGAGATTAACCAAGCTTCAGGATTTTGCTGATGGAATGACAAAGATTTTTGAAAAAAGCTGGCTTCCTCAGTTTTTTGTACACATTTTCAGTACAGCACTTCCCTTTTTGGAGTTTCTCATCGGATTGCTGCTTATTATCGGATTTAAGACGAGAATTGCCGCAATGGCAGGCGCATCATTAATTATCCTGCTATTATTGGGCAGCAGTACAGTAGAAAACTGGGAAGCCATGGGAATTCAAATGATTTATGCAGGATTATTTTATCTTCTGATTTCCAGAATGGAGGAT
>NZ_MAYF01000177.1 GCF_001684955.1 Chryseobacterium contaminans
ATGAAGAACATAAGGCTGAACAGGATTCTGAAAAGAAAAAAGAAATCTATAAAAAGATAGACGAAATTTCTCAGGAAGCCAGCCAGTATGCTATTGCCAATGAATATGACAAAGCGATTTCCTCATTAGGAGCCACCGGAACCAACGCCCACACCTGGTTTGATGAAACGGTGTATAAAAACAATATTCCGAATAATGAGCTGGAAAAATGGCTAAAAATAGAAAAGGAAAGGTTTTCTGAAATTGTTCTCCGTCTTTTCCATACAGAACTGGAGTCTGTATATGAGGAATTCAACAGGGCTCAGGATAATGATTCGAGGCTGGTGAATTATGAACTGATGGCTGCTCTTTTTCCAACCCATCCTAACGGGCAGCAAACCACGCTGGGCAGACCTGAACATTTGAAAAATCCTTCTATGAAGGCTATTCATAAGTATTTTGATGAATATTATGTTCCTAATAATTATGCAATGGTATTGGTTGGAGATCTAGATTTTGAAGAAACCATTCAATTGGTAGATCAGTATTTTGGCACTCTTCCCTATAAAGAACTTCCTAAAAAGACTCCGATTATTGAGCAGCCTATTACAGAAGTTGTAGAAAGAACTGTGAAAAGCCCTACTACTCCACGCGTTCAATTGGCCTGGAGAACGGATAGCTATGGAACCAGGGAGGCAATGCTTGCTGATATTGTTGTAAATATTCTAAGCAACAGAGGAGAGGCCGGCTTATTGGATCTCCATATCAATCAGACTCAGAAAATGCTTTGGGCACAAGCTTTCTCCGTAGGATTAAAACAATACGGCTATTTTTCTATTGTAGCGGTTCCGAAAGAAACCCAAACTTTACAAGAAGCTACCCAAATGGTTCTGGAGGAAATTGAGCTTATCAAGAAAGGTGATTTCCCGGACTGGATGCTTCCTGCCATTATTAATGACTTTAAACTTCAGAGAATGAAAGGCCTTGAAACGGCAGAAGGCCTGGCCACGACTTTATACGATATTTATATAAAAGGAAGAAGCTGGGAACAGGAGCTGAATGAAATGGATGAATACGCAAGTTTCACCAAGGAAGATGTTATCCGTTTTGCCAATGATTTCTTTAAGCACAACTATGTTGTTATTAATAAAGAGAAAGGAGTTAACGATAAGTTATTGAGAGTAGATAATCCTGGAATTACTCCTGTTAAAATTAACCGTGATGCACAATCTGAATTTTTAAAGGAAATCTTATCTGATAAAACGGAGGACATTAAACCGGAATTCATCGATTATCAAAAAGAAATTACTACTGATGAGATCAAAGGGAAGAAATTGAGCTTTGTAAGAAATAAGTACAATGATATTGCCCAGGTTCATTTTATTTTCCCTTTTGGAAGTGATCATGACCGTGACCTGGGGATTTCAACTCAGCTGCTTCAGTATTTAGGAACTGATGAGCTTTCTCCCGAAGATCTGAAAAAGGAGTTTTTCAAAATTGGAGTAAGCAATGATTTTAAAACCACCAATGACCAGCTATTGATTTCCCTGAGCGGCTTGGAAGAGAATATTGAAAAGGGAATTGCCCTTCTTCAGCAATGGATGTACCGAGTACAACCGAATCAGGAAATTTATAATCAATTTGTGGGAACTGTGCTGGAAAATCGTCAAGCTGTTAAAAAAGATAAAAATCGTATCATGACGGCGCTGACTACTTATACGAAGCTGGGAAATACTTCCCGTTTTACAGATGTTATCTCTAAGGAAGAGCTTGAAAGCAGTAAAGCAGAAGTATTCACAGACCGAATGAAAAAGCTGTTCAAATATCCTTACCAGATTTTCTTTTATGGAAAAGATTTTGAAACATTCAAAGGATATATTGGTGAATATACAGAAGCTGCAAGTCTCCAGATTCCTGAACCGAAACAGTATCCTGAACCTGCTACAGGAGGAAATGTATATTTTATTGACTATGATATGGTTCAAATGGAAATGAGCAAAGTTGGTAAGGGGAACATGGTGAATCCTGCTAATTTTGGAAAGGTGAATGTGTTTAATGAATATTTCGGAAGAGGGCTGTCTTCTATTGTTTTCCAGGAGATCCGTGAGAGCAAAAGTTTAGCTTATTCTGCGTATGTTTCTTATGCAGCCAGTGCAGAGCTGAATCATCCTGATTATATTACCACTTATATCGGAACACAACCAGACAAACTGATGATTGCAGTGGACACCATGAATGAACTGATGAATGAACTACCCGAGGTTACCATTCAGTTTGAAAATGCTAAAAATGCTGCTTTAAAACAAATTGCGTCTACCAGAGTCACGAGAAACAATATATTTTTCAATACTTTAAGATTAAAGAAACTTGGGATCTACCATGATTTCAGAAAAGATATTTTTGAGCAGATCCAGGCTCTGAAGTTTGAAGATATCAGAGAATTTTATCAATCGGACATTCAGTCTGTAGACTTTAATACTGCCATTATCGGTAAAAAGGAAAACCTGAATATGGAAGCCGTAAGTAAGATGGGAACCTTTACAGAAGTAAGCCTGAAGGATATTTTCGGACATTAAAAATAAAAAAGCCGCTCAATAAACATTTTGGACGGTTTTTATTTTATAAGTGATAAATGATAATAGGTATGTTTTACCTCATCACACAATCTCTGTCTCCATTCTGACAATGC
>NZ_MAYF01000178.1 GCF_001684955.1 Chryseobacterium contaminans
AAAGTATCATTAACAGTATGTGGGTAAGTACTTCTTATTCTCTCAAAAAAGCCTGTGATAACTTCACCTCTTTCTTCAAATGGAATATAATCGGTATCTTCTGCCGGATCAACCTCTGTCATCAGAGTTGAATACAAAGCCGTACAGTTCCTTAACTCCTGGGTTACAGTGGCAGAAGCTATATTATTGCCAGGAAGCCCAGCCATATCTTCATCACAATACACCGTATTATTGGCATTTCCCATTACACCTCCTACCTGATCCAGATTGAACACCAGTTTAATATCCAGAACACGGCTGTTTCCCTGGTAAACGACATTATTCACATAATGAGAACTGCCAACAAGCCCTTGTTCTTCCCCTGAAAAATGAATAAATTTTATGGAATATTCTGTAGGAATTGTCCTTAAAATTCTTGCTGCCTCTAAAATAATAGAAGTACCGCTACCATTATCATTAACACCTGTGCCAGTAATACTGTCAAAGTGCCCACAAATAATTACATATTTATCAGGATAAACCGTTCCTGTTTTGGTTATTATTAAATTTTTTGAAGTTGTATTTCCATAAGGAAAAGTATCTTCAGATATTTGACTGGCTGAATATCCGTAAGAAAGGTATTTATTCTTAATCCAATTGAATGCATCAACATTAGCCTGAGTTCCTGTTTTCTTTACTCCCAAACCTGCAAAGGCCTGCAGGTTAGTGATAATATCTGTTTGGGAAACAGCATCAGCCCTGTCTTTATAAGCTTGGATAAAACTTTGTGCACAGATAGCATGTGATGCTATAGCAATTAGCAAAAAGGAGGTAATTTTTTTCATCGTATAATTTATAAAACTTAATAATACATTTTACTGGAATCAGTTAATCCATATTTTGGGTTATTTATCAATAATAATCTTTTTAATGACGTGGCTTCTTTCTGTTTTTACAGAGATCATATAAGTTCCATTAATCAATGGAGTAGTATCTATTCTATTTTGGTTCTCAGAATGAAGAACTGTATTTCCTGTCATGTCTGAAATTTCAATATTGAATTTTTCAGTCTTTTTTGGAAACTCTATTGTTAACAGGTTTTTTACCGGATTAGGATAAATATTTACGGTTTCTGTTATTTTTTGCTCAGGGGCTTCCTGAGTTCCCAGTGCATTATTTGTTGTTGAAGCCACTGCAAAGTGTTGCAATGCTCCTACAGCTGCTTTACCTACATTGAAAACATATACAGGGTCAACATTAGTAAAAATATCATTCACTGTATGTTCATTATTACTTTTTATATATTCATAAAACCCGGTAATGGTGTATCCTTTAGCTTCAAACGGTATATAATCTGAACTGTACGCATACGAAATAGAAGTTTGAAGAGGAGAGTAGAGACTGGTACAGGCAGCCAATTCTTGTGTTACAGTATTAGAGGCAGCATTATTGGCAGACATTCCACCTGTATCTCTTTCACAGGTTATGGTTGTATTGTTATTTCCTATTTGTCCTCCTACCTGGTCAATATTAAAAACAAGTTTTATATCCAGATTACGGACACTACCTTGGTAGGCAATCTCATCAGCATAATGGTAGCTCCCTTTCAGACCTTGCTCTTCTCCGGAGAAGTGAATAAATTTAATAGAGTACTCTGTAGGAACATCTTTTAATATTCTGGCTGCTTCTAAAAGGATAGAAGTACCACTGCCGTTGTCACTTACTCCAGGTCCTACAATCGTATCAAAATGCCCACAGATAATGACGTATTTATCAGGATACAATGTTCCTGTTTTGGTGATGACCAGATTTTTAGAACTTGTACTATTCCCACCAGATGTAGTATAAGTAAAAGGGTCTTCTTCAATCTGGCTGGCAGTATATCCGTAAGAAATATATTTGTTTTTCAGCCAGTTCAGGGTATTGGTGTTTACAGGTGATCCAGTAGTTTTTACTCCAAGATTTTCAAAATCTGTAAGATTATTGGTGATATTTGTTTGGGAAACCATATCGGCTCTGTTCTTATAAGCCTGAATGAAATTCTGGGCTCCGATATTCTGTAATGCTAAGGAGGCAAATAAAAAAATAGCGACTTTTTTCATTTCTTCAATTAAAATATTTTTCAATTGCTAATATAAGAATTAATAGTGATTTTATTTTATTAATCAATCTTATTTATTTGTATTTAATTGTTTTTTTAATAATGATAAAGCTTATGATACTATGTAACCTTAAAATTAATTTATTTACGCCTAAAAATCATTTTACCCTTATTTTTTACATTCAGAATAAAAGATAATGGGATGTCACATGAAACATGAAACAATTTGAAAAGTATATCGTAAAAAAAAATCCCGGGTAAACCCGGGACTATATTGATAACAAAAATAGTATTCTACATTATTTTACTTGATCTACAACAGCTTTGAAAGCTTCAGGGTGATTCATTGCTAAATCTGCTAAAACTTTTCTGTTAAGCTCGATGTTGTTCTTTTTAAGAGCTCCCATAAATTGAGAGTAAGACATTCCGTGCTCTCTAGTTCCCGCGTTGATACGAGTGATCCAAAGTGCTCTGCAGTTTCTTTTCTTCTCTTTTCTACCACGGTCAGCCTATTTCATTGCTTTT